>JBJTOW010000094.1:0-3554 GCA_046074805.1 Planctomycetota bacterium
TGATGGGCGGCGACCCACAAAATCGCCGAGCGGCGTTTCGTTACTTGGCGCGGATGTCGTAGGCGCCCATCCATTCCTGGTCGCGCAGCAGCAGTTTGCCGCCCGCCACCACGGGATGCGCCCAGCTTGGCCGACCATGCGAATTGATCTTGAAGCGGCCAAGTTCGCGATACTCGTCTGGGGTCGCTTCGGCGATCGCCACTTCATGGCTTTCGCTGAGCAAATACAACAAGCCGTCGGCGACCAGCAGCGCGCCTTTACCGACGCTCCGAGCTTGCCAAGCGATCTTGCCGGTCTTGAAGTTCATGCAGATCAGCGCGCCGCCGCCGTTGCTGTAAAGGTATTCGCCCACCTTCACAATGCCACCATGATGGCAGGCCATTTTCTTTTCGAAGTACACCTCTTCGACCAGCGGCGAGTCGCCGCCGCCCGTGATGTGCGCGAGTCCGCCGCCGGTGCCATACGCGCTGCTGGCGAACACATAGTCGCCGTCGACAATCGGAGCGCAGCAGTTCGCCGTGCCGTTCGCCGGAGCTTTGTACTGCCACAGGTACTTGCCATCTTGGAGCGATACGCCAAACACGCTGCCGGATGAAAACTGGACGATTTGCCGCGAGCCGGCGATGTCGGCCAGAATCGCCGACGAATAGTGGGCGCCTTCCTTGATCCCCGCGCTTTGCCAAATCGTTTCCCCGGTCATCTTGTTAAGAGCGACGATCGTGCCTTTGGCGCCGCCCGGAGTGACGATAACCATATCTCCGGTGATCAGCGGCGATTCGGAATAGCCCCAGCCAGGCAAGCCGCCGCCGAAGTTGGTCCGTAGGTTGGTATGCCACACCGTCTTGCCGGTCGCGGCTTCCAAGCAGGTCACGTCGCCATGGCCACCAATCACGTAGACACGGTCGCCATCCACCGTCGGTGTTCCACGCGGCCCATCGCCCATGCCATTGCGGTAGCCGCCGTACAGTCCCCGCAGCTCGCTGGATGTCAATTGGCCGTCACCGTACGCCTTGCTGCGCAAGTACAGGTTTTCCAATTCCGTTTTGCTCAGCAGGCCATCACGCCCCGGCTCGGACTTCCGGAAGAACTCGGTCATTTCCGCCAGCGTCACCACGTCGTCGCCACGGTTGGTCGTCGGATCGCGTTGGTCCGCGCGGCCGAACAGCCGCTCGATCGCCTGTCCGCGAGCCTCTTCTTTGGTCACCTTGCCATCGGCGTCTTTGTCGGCGGCCGTCACAAGTTCGCCCGCGCGTTTCGCCGCAAGCGCCCCTGCGTCCGCCGTTTTGTCTTCGGCGTCGGACCGTTCGAATTGATCCCGCAGTTCTCGGCTCGCCTCGGCGTAGCTTAAGAAGCCGTCGTTGTTTTGGTCGAGCGCCGTGAAGAGCGCCGCCGCGCGGCGTTTCGCGGTCTCCGGTCCGTCCCCAGGAGCCGGCTTGTCGAACTTGTTGAGGTCCCAGCCAAGCCGCCGCAGCGCTTCCAGTTCGTCGACGACCCCGTTGCCGTCTTTATCCATCTGCTTGAACTCGCCGCCCACCTTGTCGTCCAACTGCTGCGCGAGCGGACCGGGCTGGACAGCCCATAGCGTCTTGCCGGTATTCAAGTCGAGCGCCAAGGCGTGTTCGACGCCGTCGAGGTCGCCCTGGGTGTAGATCCGGCCATCTTTCACGGCGAGCGAAGAATAGCCCGCCCCCACCGTGTCCACCTGCCACGCTTGCGTCGGTCCGTCCTTCGGCCAAGTTTTCAGGAGCCCCGTTTCGGGGCTGATGCCGTCGCGGTTCGGTCCCCGCCACTGCGGCCAATCGCCCGGCTTCGACGGCACCTGAGCCAACGCGGTCCCGGCCAACTGCGCCGCTCCGGCTAGCACAACCCCGAGAATCCAGCTTCGAGACTTTCCTCTGAGATTTCGTTTCATAGATTAAGCTCGCTTCCGCTACGTTGGGCCACCTGGCCGACTGAATGTCCACGCATCCATCACGATGAATAAGTTCCGTCGGAACGGGGAGGCATTGTGGGCGGCCGCCACGCGAGATGCAAGCGGCGGCCGCCAGCGCCTTCGGTACAAGGGCGCTGTCAACCGGTGATTCCGAGGGGCGACGGACTGGAAGTCCGTCGTACAAGGTGTTGCGCGACGGACTTTCGCGTTACTCCAGGTTTTGTCCGCGATAGCTTAGGTCGAGCAGATCGATGGGGTGAACGATCCGCAGTCGCTCGCCTTGCATCCGCGCTTCCCGCGCGATTTGCAAGAGGCAACCGGCGTTGGCGGTGACGACCACGCGGGCGCCGGTAGAAAGGACGTTTTTCAGCTTTCGCTGGCCGAGCCTGTCGGCCATCTCGGGTTCCGTCAGGTTGTAGGTGCCGGCGGCTCCGCAACAGAGTTCGGATTCGGGAAGTTCGACCAACTTTAGGCCAGGGATCTTCGCCAGCAGTTTCCGGGGCTGTTCGCGGACTTTTTGCGCATGGGCAAGGTGGCAAGCGTCGTGGTAAGTCGCGGTGAACGGCAGCCGACCGGTCGGTTCGATTAGACCGAGTTCGGCGAGGAATTCGTGGACGTCCCTGACCTTTCCCGCGAACCGCTCGCGGGCCGCCTGCTGGCTATCGCCCTCGCCGTGCCAATGGTGGCCGTAATCTTTCAGCATCGAACCACAGCCTGCGACGTTCACAATCACCGCGTCGTAATCGTCAGCCTTGAAGGCGGCGACATTGGTGTCCGCCAGATCACGAGCGGGCTCGCTAGCGCCGGCGTGAAAGTGGATCGCGCCGCAGCAGGCCTGCGTGGCGGGAATCGTGACATCGCAGCCGTTCTCCTGCAGCACACGGGCGGTGGCCCAATTCGTCTGTCGAAACATCACGTCCGCGACGCAACCGGTGAACAGCGCGACGTGGGCGCGACGCGGTCCCTTCGCGGGCAAGAACGTCGGCAACGGTTCGACGGGCCGTTCGAGCGGGGGGAGCAAGGTGACGAGCCGGCCGAGCCGCGGTGGCAACAGACGCCACAGGCCGGAACCGACGAGAAGTCGGTCGAGTCGCAGGAACTGAGCGATCCGAGCGGGCCAGAGCGCCAAACGCATGCGAGCCGGATAGGGGAACAGTTTGAACAGAATGTACTGGTGGAACCAATCGCGGGACTTCGCAGGCGAGTCGCCTGTCTGTTCCATCGCCACTCGGAACGGTTCGATCAGCTTTCCGTACTGCACGCCGGAGGGGCAAGCCGTTTCGCACGCGCGGCAGTCCAGGCAGAGTTCCAAATGGCGTCGCGTGCTGGCGGTAAGTTCCATGCGTCCGTCGGTGACGGCCCGCATGAGGTAGATGCGGCCGCGTGGGCTGTCATTCTCGTTGCCCAGTTCCGCGTAAGTGGGGCACGACGCCGTGCATAAGCCGCAATGCACGCAGTCCAAAAACAGCTCGTAGTCGATCCCCGCCCCTGGCACGATCGGCAAGGCGGGGCCGGTGGCTGGCGTTTTCGCGCCAGCGTGCGGCACTGCGGAGCTATGGACGTGGCTAGCGTTATTTGTGCCGCCATTTGTGCCGCCGCTGGTGCCGATGCTGGGGCCGCT
>JBJTOW010000095.1:0-5790 GCA_046074805.1 Planctomycetota bacterium
CGGCGCCATCGGGCGCCGCTTTCCCTGGACCGGGGATCGGTTGGGCGATCGTTGGTCGTCAGCGGAAACGCGCGGGCGATGCAGCGGCTTTTGGAGAGCGGCGCCTTCGGGCGCCGCTTTCCCTCGCTGACGTCGGCTGGAAGCGGAGGGCACGGAGCGGATCTCGTGGGACCGAGGATCGGTTGGGCGAGCGTTGATCGTCAGCGGAAACTCGCGGGCGATGCAGCGGCTTTTGGAGTGCGGCGCCTTCGGGCGCCGCTTTCCCTCGTCGACGTTGGCTCGAGGAGTAAGGCTCCGGGCGGATCTCGCGGGACCGGGGATCGGTTGGGCGAGCGTTGATCGTCAGCGGGAGCTAACAAAAGCTGAGCCCATGGGTGCCTCGCTCCAAAAAGTTGCAGGGCTCTCACCCGCGCCTCGTGTAACTCGCTCGCGTGCAAAAAAAACAGCTTTCCTAGTGAACGACGAACGATCGGAGTAGCTTTTGCCATGCGGCGAACGGTGCACGCTTCAGCCAATATAAAACATTTTCATGATTTCTTAAACGCGATTCCGAAAAAAATTGATTATTGGCATGTTATTTACCGTATTGAACAGGATTATGGAATCGTTACAATGTCGGCCACGCGAAGTGTATTAACCGGTGGTATATCGTCTTTATTCATGGAGATTTGACTCATGGCAGAGCGACTCGCGGCATGGATGCGAATTCGGAGTCGGTTTGCCATTCTAAACGGGTTGGCACACGTTCATGCAGGTGGCGACGCGTGTCGCGGTTGCGGCTTTCGGAAGCCATCCCGGGCCGCCCAACGGCGACGGAACCTAAGCTTTCTTCCGCTCGAGCGGCGCGAATTGCTGGCGACGCTGACCGACAGCGGCGAATTGCGGGTTCTCGGGACCAGTTTGGCCGACGTGATCAGCGTCACGACTGTGGCTGATCAGATTCGCGTCACGGTCAACGGCGTGGTCGAAACGGTTGCCTCGCGTTTGGTGGCGCGGGTGGAAGTGGATGCGGGAGCGGGCAACGACCAAGTGATTGTCGATGCGGGTCCCATCACGGTCGGGGTCTTCGGCGGCGAAGGCAATGATCGCCTCACAGGTGGGCCAGCCAACGACACGATCGACGGTGGAACTGGCGCCGATACGATTTACGGAGGCGGCGGCGACGACCGGATCTCGGGCGGCGCGGGCCGCGACCTTTTGTTCGGCGACGACGGCGATGATTGGCTCGAGTCGCGCGATGGAGAACCCGACTCGGTCAACGGCGGCGCGGGCCGCGATTCTGTGCCGTGGGATTCATACGACTCGCTGTCCAATTTCGAGGTCAGCAATCCGTTCACGCCAGCTCCAGACAACCAGCAAATGCGGGTCAAAGTGCTGGCGGTTAGCTACGATCCGTTAGTGCCATCCGAGGAAAACCGGCCGCTCAGCGAAGTCATGGGGTGGTATAATCCTCGCGTGGCTTTGCAGAACATGGAGCGGGACTACGAGCGGGCGACTGGCGGATTTATCGATTTTGAAATCGTCGAATGGCGCGAAGTCGACGGAATTCCCGAGAAAGTCGACGGCTTTCAATACGAAATCGAGCAATACGTCCAGGCCTGGCGAGCGGGCGGTCCGTTTCATTCACCCGACGGAGCCAACTACCCCAAGATGCTCGCCGACGCCGGAGCGCCGGAAAAGGTTCGCCGCGGTGAAATCGACCAAGTCTGGCTCATCGGCGCTCCGTACTTCGGCTTTTGGGAAACGGCCATGGCGGGCCCGGGTGCCTTTTACATCAATGGCCAACCGTACCCTCAGGTTGACTCGGGGCGGCCCTTCATGGTCGTCGGCATGAACTACGAGCGCGGCGAGTCGGGAAACAACGTGCATGGCCTGGGGCACGCCATGGAATCGATCATGGCTACCTACTACGGCGGGTGGCAGGCCAACGTGCTC
This sequence comes from Planctomycetota bacterium, assembly GCA_046074805.1. Taxonomy (GTDB): domain Bacteria; phylum Planctomycetota; class Planctomycetia; order Pirellulales; family Pirellulaceae; genus CAIXSC01. The sequence continues at coordinate 1,936 of JBJTOW010000095.1, forward strand.
AATCATAACTGGGCGAAGTTCGCGGCCAACGCCTTCCAGTCGAACGGCGTGGCGGCCGTCGGTAGCGTTCATTATCCGTTCAATGGGGTCGCCGACTACGACTACGGCAATTCACGGATCCTCACCACCACGGCCGACGATTGGTTGGATTACCCCAATCTGACCGGCAAAAACGCGCTCTTGAACTCAGCGGCCTGGACGCGGACAGAAACCTACTACGAACCATGGTGGTGGGCGCACATTCCGCGGGCGCCGGGCATCAATGCCGATGGACGGCAAAACAATTGGCTCAAATATTTCGCGGACCTGCACAACTACAACATCGATGGATCGCCCAAGTCGTTCCGCGCGGCCCTGTATGCCGAGGATCGATACAACGCTGGATCAAGCGGCCATCGGTTCCAGGTGGCCTATTCGAGTCCGCTGGCCGTAATCCGCGATTCGCTCGATGGACTCGACTTGCTCGTCGACGGCCCCAACGGTTTCCAAGCCTCGCCAACACTGGTCGACGTAAGCGATTCGCGTGACGGAACATACCTCGTGGCGACCTACGAGCTATCCGCGCCAGGGGGAAGTTGGGGAGCGGGCGACTATGGCGAGTACCGCGTGAGGGTAGCGGCCGGCCAAGTGTTCGACCGCTTGAACACGGCATTGCCCGCAGGCCCGCTCGGAAGCTTCCTCTACCGGGAACAGGTTGGCGTCGGTCCAGGAGTCGACGCCGATACGACGTTTCTGCTGCGTTTGGACGGCAATCGCACCGCCGTCGACGGCGAGACGCCGATCGCGTTTTCCGGTGGAACTTTTGTGCCAGGCGTATCGGGACAGGCGCTGCATCTAGGCGACGAGGATTACATCCACTTTGCCGCGTCCAATAACGTCGTGTCGTCCGAGGGGACCATTGAATTCTGGGTTAAGCCAGATTGGGCAGGCAACAATCCAGGACCGGCCAATCACGTGTTCTTCTGGATTGGACTGTACCCACACAATTTCATGTCGATCCAGAACGACAACTGGGACAATGTTTTCTGGGTCGTGACCCATGGGGATAATCCGCGAACCCCGGAATTGGAGACCACCTCGGGCGAATCGTTACGGACATCGATGACATCTTGGCCAGCCAATGCTTGGCGCCATGTCGCGGTGACATGGCGAAACAACGGCATGAACCTGGAAACCTATTACGATGGCGCGCTTGTTGGCACGCAAAACGTTGGCATTCGGATTCCAGAGTTCTCGCGAGACTTTTTCGCGCTGGGCACTGACATTTCCCGGACCTTCTGGGCGAACGCCGCCATCGACGAGTTCCGCATTTCGTCGCGGGTTCGCTCGGCGGCGGAAATCAACGCCACTTACCGCGCTACCTTGGGTTTGACGACCCTGTCGATCGAAGGAGCGGAGACAGCTGTGGACGTGGGAGACGCTCGCAAGCTCTATGGTTTGGCTTCGGGCGAAGCTGGCGCCGAGCTGGTGGTTTCCGGTCGCCAGATCGCATGGACCAGCAGCGAACCGTCGATCGCAACTGTCGACGCGAATGGCGTCGTACGCGGGGTAGGCGTTGGCATGACCACAATCACAGCATCGCTCGGAGATTTGGAAGCCGAGGTGATGGTAACCGTCGTTGATCCAGGACGGCCCTCCGCCGTTGCCGCTGGCCTGTCGACCATCACCGCCGGCGGCGCGCCAGCCCTCAATTTCACCGTTAGTTACTCCGATACGGATGGTATTGACAGCGGCAGCATCAACTTGGGCGATATTCTTGTCCGAGGTCCCCATGGATTCGCCAAATTCGCCACCGTTGTTTCCCTCGCGGGCAGCGGAGATAACGTGGTCGCGACATATCGGGTCGCGCCTCCCAGCGGCTTGTGGCGAGTGGAGAACAATGGCGATTACTTCGTCGAATTGGTGGCAGGCCAAGTTCGTGATGGCATGGCAGTCGCGGCGTCCCCGCAGTCGTTGGGCCAGTTTCGCGTCGCGATCGCGCCGGCCGTGAGCCACATCGCCGCCTTCGCTGTGGGGACATCGCCACAGCTTCGTCTACTGTTCACGGCGGATGTCGGCGCGAGCTTATCGGCGGCGGATTTCGCGGTGGTGTCCTTGCCAGGTTTAGCGGCCGTGCCTGCGGACCGAATCGGATTGGCTTACGATGCGATGAGCCGTTCGGCGAAAGTGACAGTGAGCAACCTTGCACCGGGAAACTATCGACTGACATTGCCTCGTCTGGCCGCCAATGACCTTGCCGGAGTCTCGTTGGCCACCGATGTCGTGGCGGAGTTCTCGGCGGAATCCGACATTCTGCCGCCGCCCCCGAGCGTGATCACGACAATAGTTGGCAATCGAGCGGCACGAATCTCCTGGGCAGCGCCGTCATGGAACGGGGCGCCGATCACAGACTACGTCGTGCAGGTGCGGCTTGAAGGCCGATCATGGACGAACCTGGCGGATGGTGTTTCCACTCGCACTTTCGCCACGGCGACGAATCTACAGTTGGGCAAGCCATACTTTTTCCGAGTCGCGTCGGCGAATTCGGCAGGAACTGGCCGTTTCAGCGCGGAGACGGCCGCTGTGACGCCAATCGCGGTCCCCGATGTGGTGCGGGATGTCGCCGGTACTCGCGGCAACGGTTTTGTGCAGTTGCGTTGGCAGGCTCCGGCCATCGTCGGAGATGGCCCGGTTACGAACTATCGAGTGCAATACAGCGCGGACAACGGACAAACATGGACCACATTCGTGCGGGCGGAATCGCGTTCCACGAGCGTCGCGGTGACTGGCCTGGCGAACGGCATGGCTTATTTGTTCCGTGTAGCCGCGATCAACCGTCTCGGCATGGGGCTCGACACTGTCAGCGCGAAGAGCGTGACGCCCGCGACATTGCCAGGAGCGCCAACAAGCGTCACGGCGACCGTTGCCGGCTCGCACATCCAATTGAACTGGACGGCCCCTGAATCAAACGGCGGCGCGCCGCTGGTGAACTACGTCGTGTACTATCGCAACACGCGGTCATCCAAATGGCTCATCCTGCCGCGATCCGCGTCGACGGATCCCACAGCGGTGGCCAAGCTGACTCGGGGAGCCCAGTATGTGTTTCGCGTCGCGGCGGTTAACTCGGTCGGTATCGGCCCCACGTCGACGTTTTCGAACGTGGTGACACTGTAAACCTTCAAAGCGGGTGCTGTCGCCGTTCACAAGCGGAGCGGCGCGAGCCGCCCGGTGAACGACCGAGACGCCCTGCTTCTAGCCGCTCGTCCAGCAAGGCCGTACGCGACACGCAGCGTACCGCCACGGCACCCGGCGGCTTGCGCCGCTCGGCTAGTAAGCGTTGACGCGAACCTATGACAAGCGGAGCGGCGCGAGCCGCCCGGTGAACGACCGGGACGCCCTGCTTCTAGCCGCTCGTCCAGCAAGGCCGCACGCGACACGCAGCGTACCGCCGCGGCACCCGGCGGCTTGCGCCGCTTGGCTAGTAAGCGTTGACGCGAACCTATAACAAGCGGAGCGGCGCGAGCCACCCGGTGAACGACCGAGACGCCCTGCTTCTAGCCGCTCGTCCAGCAAGGCCGCACGCGACACGCAGCGTACCGCCACGGCACCGGGCGGCTTGCGCCGCTCTGCTAGTAAGCGTTGACGCGAACCTATAACAAGCGGAGCGGCGCGAGCCGCCCGGTGAACGACCGGGACGCCCATCGCCTAGCCGCTCGTCCAGCAAGGCCGCACGCGACAGGCAGCGTACCGCCACGGCACCCGGCGGCTTGCGCCGCTCGGCTAGTAATCGTTGACGCGAACCTATAACTAGCGGATCTGCGCGAGCCGCCCGGTGAACGACCGAGACGCCCTGCTTCTAGCCGCTCGTCCTGCAAG
>JBJTOW010000096.1:0-3685 GCA_046074805.1 Planctomycetota bacterium
CGGTCAAGCAGGCGGCGCCGCTGCATGACCGATCGAAACTGGGGCCATGGCTCTACGGTTTGGCGGTCCGCCAGTGCTTGATGTACCGCCGAAAGTGCGGTCGTGTCCGCCGCCTACGGGAAAATTACGCTCAGGCCGTTCCCGACGCGACTCGGCAGGCTGTAGCGGACGACCCGCTCGAATGGCTCGTGGCTCAAGAGCGTCAGCAAGGGGTGCGGCTGGCGTTGCAACGACTGCCCCGACGCGACGCTGAGATTTTGTTGCTCAAGTACTCGGAAAACTGGAATTACCATCAGATCGCCCGCCATCTCGGACTGAGCCATAGCGCGGTCGAGACCCGCTTGCATCGCGCCCGCCGCAAACTTCGTGAGGAACTCACGGCATGGCAAACGACGGAGGACCAACGATGAATCGCCATCCCAGGAACACGCACGATTCGCAGGATTTTCCTGAGGAATTCGAGCGTCAACTGTATCGGTTGGCCGACGGCGAGTTGCCGGCCGACGAGCGGCGGCAGTTCTTACGGCAACTCGACGAGCTTCCCGGCGGTTGGCGGCGGTGTGCGCTCGCGTTTCTCGAAAACCAGGCGTTTAGTGTCGACTTCCCAGCCGCCATGGCCACGACGGAATCCGCGTCGAAACCGGTTCCGCCACGAGGTTCCCGCTGGCTTACGTGGTCAGTCGCCGTCGCCGCCAGTTGGTTGGCGATGTTTACGCTGGGCGGGATTTGGAACGGTTGGAATCGCTCAGAGGGCACCCATAACACTCGCCCAGTGGGATTACCGCCGGCGGTGGAGCGGATGTTGGTCCGCGAGCAATGGGATGAGGAGGCTCAACGAGAACGTCGCAATTCGCCAACTCCGGAATCGTTTTCGCTCCCGCCGAAGCTCGCCGCTGACTTGCTTCCCGAAACCGAGCTTTTCGACAACGAACTTTTAATGTCGGACATTTTGGAGCGGTTCCGCCAACAGGGGCTGGAGCCGAAAGTGCTCGACTCGTATCTCCCTGTCCAGTTGAAGGACGGCCGCCGACTCATCATTCCCAAATACAAAAGGGAACGCGGCCGCCCGTAACGTCAGGTGCGAGTCCGAGCACGGTCCACCTCAACGCAAGACAATCGTCTTTGTTCGCCGAGGCGAATCGCTGGTATTAATCCTCGTCGGTTCGGAGCTTGGCGAGCACGCTGTAATCCTCGAGCGTTGAGGTGTCCTGGATCGACTCTTTGCCGGCCGCGATATCGCGGAGCAGCCGCCGCATGATTTTTCCGCTCCGGGTTTTCGGCAACGCGCCGGTGAAGCGGATGTCGTCGGGTTGAGCGAGCGCGCCAATTTCCTTCCGCACGTGTTTTTTCAGTTCGTCGCGCAGCTTCTCGGTTGGTTCACCCGCCTTGAGCGTTACGAATACGGCTACCGCCTGGCCCTTCAAATCGTCCGGGCGGCCGACAGCCGCCGCTTCGGCGACGGCGGGGTGGCTGACGAGCGCGCTCTCAATCTCAATGGTACTTAGCCGATGTCCCGACACGTTAATGACGTCGTCGATACGGCCCATGATCCAGTAGTAGCCATCTTTGTCCATGCGGGCGTTGTCGCCGCACAAGTACTTGCCCGGCACTCGGCTCCAATACTGTTCCGCGTAGCGGTGCGGATCGCCCCAGATGCCACGGAGCATCCCGGGCCACGGGTGGGAGATCACCAACCAGCCGCCATGGTTCACCGGCACGTCGGCTCCGGATTCGTCCAGGATCTGCGGGATGACACCGGGAAGCGGCTTCGTGCAGCTGCCGGGCTTGGTAGGAATAGCCCCTGGAAGCGGCGACATCATGATGCCGCCGGTCTCCGTCTGCCACCATGTGTCGACGATCGGGCAACGCTCGCCACCGATCTTCCGGTGGTACCACATCCAGGCTTCGGGATTGATCCCCTCGCCCACGCTGCCGAGCAACCGCAGGCTGGAGAGATCGTGTTTGTCAACATGGTGATCGCCCCACTTGATGAACGCGCGGATCGCGGTCGGGGCCGTGTACAGGATGGTCACATGGTGCTTTTCGATGATCTCCCAGAACCGGTCTTCAGCCGGCCAATTAGGAGCCCCCTCGTACATCATGATCGACGCGCCGGCGCTCAGCGGCCCGTAGACGATATACGTGTGCCCGGTAATCCAGCCGCAGTCGGCCGTACACCAAAACAGATCGTCCTCGCGAATGTCGAAGACCCACTCGAACGTCTTCTTCGCGTAAAGGTTGTAACCGGCCGTCGTATGCCGAATACCTTTGGGTTTGCCGGTTGATCCGCTGGTGTAGAGAATGAACAGGGACGATTCGCTATCGAGCGGCTCGGCGGGGCAGGCGGCGCTGACCTTGGCGACTTCGTCGTGCCACCACACGTCACGTCCGGCTTGCATCGGCGTGGCGTTTCCGCAGCGTTTCAAGACGACGCAGTGCTTCACCGTGGGCGACTTCGCCAACGCCGCGTCGACGGTTTCCTTCAGCGGCAGGATCTTGCCACGGCGCCAGCCGCCGTCAGCGGTGATGAGCACTTTGGCTCCGGCGTCGTTATTGCGATCCGCGACCGCTTCGGCCGAAAAACCGCCAAACACGACCGAATGCACCGCCCCGATCCGGGCGCAAGCCAGCATGGCGATCGCCAGTTCGGGCACCATCGGCATGTAGATCGCGACGACATCGCCCGTCTGGACGCCTAGTCCCTTAAGCACGTTGGCGAACTGACATACCTCGCGATGCAACTGTTGGTAGGTGATGGTGCGTTGGTCACCCGGCTCACCCTCCCAAATGATCGCCGCCTTGTTTCGCCGAGCGGTCGACAGGTGGCGATCCAGGCAGTTGTAAGCGACGTTGGTTTGTCCGCCCACGAACCATTCTGCGTACGGCTCCTTCCATTCCAAAGCTTTGTCGAACGGCTTGAACCAGTGCAGTTCCTCCCGAGCCAACCGTGCCCAGAATCCGGCCGGGTCGGCGGCCGCCTCGGCGTACAACGCTTGATAGGCCTCCATCGAGCCGATCCGCGCCCGAGTGGAAAACTCGGTCGAGGGCGGAAAGAGCCTGGTTTCGTGCATCACCGAGTCGATTTGTCCGCCCGCCGAATCAGCCATAGTGTCCTCATCTCCCGCAACTCAAGCCGCCAAACGCCTTTGCCCGTAGCGAAGGGGCGATTCTAGGAAGGCGAATTCCCAGTGTCAACGAACCGCGACGTCGCGCGTCCCCCCCGCCTCGCCTTCGCCTTCGCCAGACGAACAAAGGCGTGGCCAGCGTTGGAAGTACGGTTTCCCAATTCGTCGGGTGCCCTCCCGGCTTTTCCCGACAAAGCTTAGACTGACTGTTCCCGCCGCCGCAGCGTCCGCTTGGCTGACATCCCGCGAGCCGCCTTGCCATGGTCAACACGCTCTACCTGCCCGAGCTGCGCGAGTACCTGGCGGAGGGCAACGATCTGGAATTGCGGGAATTCTGCACGGCGCTCCATCCGGCCCGCGTGGCCGAATTCATGGAGGGGCTCACGGCCGCCGAGTCCTGGGGCGTGCTCAAACACGCTGAACCTCGGCTGCGCGAGCAGATTTTCATCTATTTCGACCACGAGAAACAGATCGAACTGCTGGAGGGGCAAAACCGCAACGACGTCGCCGCGTTGATCGAGGAATTGGCCTCGGACGACCGCGTCGACTTGCTGCAGGAC
>JBJTOW010000097.1:0-5374 GCA_046074805.1 Planctomycetota bacterium
GCCTTGATCTTTCCAGTGATGTCGAAACGAATGGTCAAATCACCCGTGGGAGCGTCTGGGAATGTCGTGCGATGACGACCGGCGTCGTCGACGAGCCAGTCTTGCGGAGCATCCGGCATCGCAAGCGCGATCGCCGCGCGCGAGATCGCGATTTCGCCGTAGGCATGACGGACGAACTGCCGACCCGCACCGCCGACATTCATGTACCGCTGACGAGCAAGCCCCTTGATTGTTTCAGGCTTCGTGGGCGGCAAGCTCTGGCCCGCCTGATCCACGGCATCTTGGAGCGACTTGATCTTCGACAATCGCTGCGAATTGCCATTTGCATCGAGGTCCAGCCGATACTCGCCGAACGCGAGTCCGTGCTGCGTGGCTTGCGGCTGTCCGCCAATGCGGCGGTAGCCACCAACCGTCATTTCATCGGCATACAACGGAAATTCCGCCTTCGGCCAGCAAGCGGCATGCAACCGAAGATCACGGCCAAATGCCGCCGCGTCGCCCCAATGATCGAGTGGCAGCGACACCACGCCGCTGCAGGTTTCGAACGTGCCATTGGGAGTTTTGTTGCGATAGTGGCGATCGAAAACCACATACAGACGACCGCGTGTACAAACCAACTGCCCCAGTTCCGTGTCCCAATTTAACTTAATGTCTCCGTTGTTAGGAATGAACTTACGCAACTCGGCCACGAGATTGAGTGGCGGTTGCTCAAACTTCGCCATGTGCGGATTGAAGCGGACAATGCCCGCGCCGTCGGCCACGTTGCTGATGTAGATCCTCCCTTCGTCGTCGACCTCGGCCGATTGGCCCCCTTGATACAAACCGCTCGACGAGCCGCCGAGCATGTTGTAGCCGCTCGGGTCGTTCCAGCGGGGATTAGCCAACTCGCGTTCTTCGGTCGTGTGAATCGCGAACTTGTCGAGCGTCAACGTGATCGGGTCGTTGCCCGGCTGATTGATCCACTCGCGATTGAGTGGCACCTCGACCAGCATCTTGCGATACTCTTTGAGCTTCGTTGTTTCTGGGTCGTAAATCGCCTTGCGATACGAGAAATACAAGCTGACCTGGTTCGGGTTTTGAGGCGAGAATGTTTGTCGCGATAAGACCACGTAGTTGTTCGAAGCGATGCCGGGATAATCGGCGGTGGCCACCACCGGATACGTGATCGCGTCGGTGGTGATGGTACGGGAGGCCGGCGTCAACTTTTGAATGCGGAGCGTCGTTAGATCGGGTAACGCAATACGCGGCGCCGCCGCTGGAGCGAGATTCGAACCCGTTTCGATCGCGGCGAAGCGGTTGCTCTGCGTGGGCAACAGACTGGCGATCGTGACCGTCGGCACCGGACTGACCCGTTCGCCGTGGACCGACTTACCCGCGACGTCTTTCACGTTGACGGTCACAGCCGAGCACGCGCCGAACCCCGCGAGATTAATCACGAGCGACTCGGGGGTTAGCCGATCGCTGAGGTTCACGGGAAACGTTCTCTCGCCGCTCGCGCCGGTCAATCGCACCGTGGCGTTCAACTGCGAGCACGTCTGCCGCCATTTGTCGAGTTGCGGAAACCGTACGATCAATTCATCGCCGTGGCGAAAGATCGTGTCGGAGCCCGACGAGGGGACTCCGTTAAGGAACGTCAGGGAGCACGCAACAAGAATCAGGGAACGTACCGAGCGAGCGTGCATGGGCGGGGTCTCGAAGGAGGTAACCGTTCACTGGAAGGCTGTCATTTTAGTCGATTTCAACGCGGCGGATTAGTTTCCTGGCATCATGGCCGCACCCGCCCAAATGATCGAAGGTCCCCGGTGTCGCGAGTTTGCGTCTCGTGTCAGGGCGATTGAGCCGCAATGGGCGGAGGTGCTCGCGTGGCTGGCCGAACAGGTGATTCGGTTCGTTGTCCTCGATCGCAACGTGACACAAGGCACATGTAGTGCGGTGGCCCCTACGATGGAAAACGACACGGATGGCGTTGACGTCGTGAATGGGGATCTCTAGGGTCTTTCCCATGTGGCGAATCGATGGTGATGGAAAAAAAGGCGATCGAAGGCGTGCGTCGGCCGATGGCTTGTGCGCGGACGGCGACGTCGTTGGTGGTGGAAGCCCTCGCCCATTGCTTGGCGGTTTTTTTCTCGCGACCCTGCTGGCGCACCTTCCAGTCGTGTACTGGGGGACGACGTTATCTGGCCAAGAACTACGATCTGGCCAAGAACCCCGTCAATCCACGAAGACCGTCGGCAGGGAAAGCGGCCAGTCCTTCGCGGAAGTTGGCGCGGAGCCGCTGGGCGTGTTACTGCTCCAAAATGGCAACCTATTCCGAGGTCGCATTTCGCACGTTGGCGACCGTTACAGCGTTTTGCTGGCCGCCAATACGGCGGTGCGATTCGCGGCGGCTGATGTCGCGTTTCACGGTGCGACGCTCGACGACGCCTACAACTTCAAACGGTCCCAATTACCGCCCGGTAACGTTGATGCGAGGCTGGACTTGGCTGAATGGTGCTTGCGTTACGGCCTTCTCCGACAGGCGGCCGAAGAAACAACCATCTCCCTGCGGTTGGAACCCAATCATCCACGGATACGAGGGCTAGAAACGCGGATTGAAGCGTTCATGAGCCGTCCAGCCACCACAACTTTGGAAACTCGAACGCCGTTGGTTGCCGGGGAAACCAATGCTCCAAGGACGGCTATCGCGACCGGGCGAAGCATGGGGATTGGCGGCGAGATTTCCGCTTCACGAGGGTCGGTGGCCGAGACTCCCGCCACCTTAGAGCAACTGGAATCGATGGCAAGGGAATTGCCGACAGGCACCTTAGAGCGTTTCACGTCGGCCGTTCAGCCGATGCTGGTGAATCGCTGCGGGGCCAATAATTGCCATGGGCCTTCAGGCAACACGGATTACCGCCTGCTGCGACTATCGCTTGGCTCCAACGCCACTCGACGGTACACGCTGCGAAACTTGCATGCGACGCTGCGACATATCGATCGCGACTCGTCAGCTGACAGCGTTTTGTTAACGATGGCCGCACGTCCCCACGGAGGCTCGGCCACAGCGCCATTACCTGTTAGCGAAGCCGGGCAGGCAACTTTATTGCGAAACTGGGTGCAACTCGCAGCACAATCGAGGACTTCGCCCGCCCCGGCCAAGATCGCTTCGGGCGATTCCCGACCACTCCAGTCACTACCTGCTCCCACTTGGAATGGGACGTTGGATTCCGATTCGGGCAAGGCGGCGCACACCCGAGAGATCTCAAACCAAGGCGCGTCAACAGCAAGCGTTGCGGACGAAGCCAATGATGGGCACTCGACCAACGACACAAACATAGCTGGTGCCACAAGAGCGCCACTGTCCCCTCCCGCCGTCGCCCCGAATGCCGTCGACCCACCCGCCGTCGCCTCGCCGGTGGTCAACGGGGACGTTGGAAATGCCGGGGCGGCCGCCTCCGGTGATCCTTTCGATCCCGAGATCTTTAATCGCCGTTTTGGGACGGCGAAACCTGCTCCGCGGGAACGCTCGACCGGACCTTCCGCCAGCGATCGATGACATCCTCGATTTGCCGGAGAGCATCCGTGGACGCGTCGGGGCGGGCGATCACTTGGTCCAGACAGCCGTAATGCTCTTCGATACACTCGAGTAACAGACGCCTGACGGCTGGTTCATCGGGCTGCTCTGGTAGCGGGCTCGTCAGGTAAATCTTCTCCAACTGGCTTTCTTTGTCGGCCGCCCACTGGCGGATCGCTTCGGCGGAGACATCGCCGCGTCGAATGGCCTTCAAGTGCTCGGCATCCCGCCGCAAGTCCATATCGCCATGGGTCAGAAGTTGTTCGGCCTCGTAGAGCAGTCGGACGATGTGGTAGGCGTATTTCACATCGAAACCAAACTGCTCGATCACTTCGCGGCGTTTGCCAACTGGCTGACGCGATTGCATTTTGTGCAACTGAGCGTAAGCGTATCCCTTGAATCTACTCCAAATGCCCTTATGCAAGAATATTCGACGCCGTTCCCGCACCATGCTACCAACTCGGGTCAGGTGGAGCACGAATTCCTGCGAGGTGAACAGACTGTCCACCATGTTTGGATTGCCCTCGAGGCAGAGAGTGAAGTAGCGGGGCAGGCTATAGATCGCGAGGTCGTATTCGCAGCCCTTTCCCCCGAGGGCGTCGGGATCGCGAACATGATGCTCCTGGAAAACCTCGAAGCGCGGCTGGGGGCGGCCGAAGCCGGCGATCTCGCCGGCGAGATTGGGAAACAGGTGATCTCGCGGAGGCATCGCGAAACCGCAGATATCGAAGTCCGAGTTGTTGGAGGATGCTCCGTATGCGGCGGACCCCAACCGCGTCTCGTACAACATATTGTCAGGCAGGAACGCCGGCGGGCGCAAAAGCCCGCGAGTGGCCAAGCGTTGCGTCAAGGACGCCATACCCCAGTCCTCGCCGGTTCACTTCGCCATTTCGGTGATAGCGCCTTTGGCTTGGACTTGGCGACGGAAAATCCGGTCGCCAAGCGTCACATAAAGCCAAGCGCGCTCAGGGCCCGCCAACACACAGCTGGCGAGCGGTTTATCCATGGCGTTGGGCGCGATGAGCCATTTGGGCAGCAGTCCGCATTCGCGTCCGCCCGCGTCGAACACTTGGACTCCGAGTGCCGTGGTCACGTAGAACCGTCCCTGTTCGTCGCTCGTGGATCCGTCTCCCCCCGACGCGGCCAATCGGGGAGGTGGCTCGTTGAATTTGAAGTCGCCCTTCGGATCGATCGGGAGCCGCAGCGACATCGTCGGCGCCTTGCCTTCGAGCCGTCCGTCGGCCGCGATCCGAAATAGCCACCCAGCCCCTCCTCGGTAATCGCTGACCATCAAAGTCGCTTGATCGGGCGACAGCGCGATGCCGTTCGGCGCGGCGATACCTTTATCAACAACGCGGGTTTCGCCCGCCTTAGGGTCGATCCAAACCACCTCCTGCTTGCCGGTTTGCGTGAAGTAGACGTGGCCGCGGCGCGTGACCACTAGGTCGTTCGGTTGGACATTAGCGGCGAGCACTTCGATGCGGCCACCGGCGTTCAGATCGAACGCCGCAACTCGCTGGTCTTTCGGCAAACAGGCGTACAAACGTCCGTCGGGGCCGAATTTTAGGCCGCTGGCGCCGAAGTCGAGAATCTTTTCGCTGGCGCCGTCGAGTCCAATTCGGACAATCCGATTGGCCTTGAGATCGCTGTAATAGAAATTACCCAAGGCGTCGACGCAGGCTCCATCCGCGAAGCCGAGCCCCTCGGCGACGAGTTCCCAGCCTTGGCCTTCGATGAGCAATTTGAGGAGCTTCAAATCGCCGCCAAGATCTTGTTTTGTGGAGGTCGCCGGCGCCGGGCGATCCTTCCGCCACAGCCAAC
>JBJTOW010000098.1:0-2791 GCA_046074805.1 Planctomycetota bacterium
TTCGGGCCGACAGCGACCGCATCGCCAAAGAGGTTCACTTTATGCGAATGTGGGCGGCCTTTGCCGGGTTCACTCGCGCCACCGCCAAGCGTGCCACCTTGGCCGGGAATGATGACGCGACCGGGTGTGGCAATTCGGTCCGGCGGGCCCTTCTTGCCCATTTCGCGGTTGATGCGTTCTCGGGATTCCTGCAATCGCTGCTCGGCCGCCTCCCGAGCTTGCCGCAGTTCCACTTCGCGGCGGCGATCCTGGATAGCGTTCAATCGCGCGAGCTCCGCTTGCAATTCGCTGCGACGCTGCTGGCTGACCGTTTCCACTCGGAACCCCAACTCGGGGCGTTTCGCCAAGCCGCTGAGCGACGTGGCGAGCAGCAGGTTTTGAACAGCAGGCCGTGAGACTCCGCGAGCGGCCAGTTCGCGGGCCGCCAACACCGTATGCGGCGGGCGATCCTCGGCATGGTCGCGGCGATGGCGGTAGTCGGCGCGTACCCGCTCGTGCCAATCCGGTTCCGCTCGCACATGCTCCCAGCGATGGTAGGCGAACAGCGGATCGTAGCCGAAGCGGCTCATGTGGTACGCGTATCCAGGATAAATCCCGCGATCGAAATAGCGCGCTTCGTAGTAGTCTCCAAAGCAATAGACGCTGCGGGACGGGCGGCAAAACATGTGAGCGGAAAACACGTGGACATCGATGACCACTCGAGGCGTGTACCGATAGTGATGTCCGACAATGGGGCCGCGTGGAAACCAAATGGGCGCGTAGATCACGCCGCGTCGCGGCAACGCGTAGTCCCAGTAGCCGTCAACATGCAAGAAGCCAAACGGCGTCCAAACGAATCGAGCGGGTACCCACACCCAGCCCGGCCGGCACACCACCCAATAACCAGGCCGCCACAGGTAGCGGTTATCCAGCCAAGTCCAGCACCCCGAGACCCAAACATGGTCCGGCGACGGCGGAGCCAGGGATGGGCCGCGTTCAACGCTCGCTGGCGGTTCGGGTAGGTATTCCAATTCCTCGGATTGCTCGGCCCGCCAGAAGCCTGACACCCACTGATGCCCACTGTCGACAGCCGACCAATAGCCCGGAACCCAGTCCAAGCCTGGCGGCACCGCCCGCCAGATGCCACTGACCCAAACAAAATGGTTTTCATCGTCATCCCAGCTCCAGTAACCTGGGATCCATTCGACGTTGTCGCCCGCCGGCTTTTCTTCGGGCGGCAGTTCCTCGATCGGTTGCGGAGGGGCCTGCGTCACCACCTCGCTCGGCTGTGGATTGAAAACGACCGGTTGAGCGTACGCTTCGTGAACCACGCCGCGGGTCAGTTCTTCGGCATCGCCCAGCCCATCGACGCCACCGGCCGGTGCCTCGGCGGGGGCCGCTAACGGAGGCTGGCCGGCCACCGTCGCCGCCATGAACAAAACGCCAGCGATCGCCAGCAGTACCCAACCAATCGAAATCGCCCGGTTGGGGCCACCATGGGAGATCGCGACCGTTATCGGGAAAGATGGCCGAACGGCAGTGGATGTCACGCGGAAACGGCGCGACGGTGATGAAAAAAGAGCGATCGGCATAAGCATACGCCTTCGATAGAGACCGCGACCCACGCAGTCATTCCGGCCAGCGAGCCGGGACCACATCGCGGCGACGCTATTCTATCGACCGGCAAGCGTATGGTGCCAGCAATTTTCCTGGTTGTTCGCCCAGCAAACGAGGCGACGGACCAGGAAGTCCGTCGCACGCCGGCCAAAGTCGAGAGTTGACGAAGCACTAAGGTGCTGCGGCGGCTCCAGGAGCAGCGGCGGCTCCTGGAGCAGCGGGCATCGCGCCCGGAGCCGCTGGCATCATGCCCGGTGCACCAGGGACTCCGCCCGGAGCCATCGGCATGCCCGCCGGTCCGCCGGGAACACCACCCGGAGCCATCATCGGCATGCCCGCCGGTCCGCCTGGGACGCCACCAGGAGCCATCGGCATTCCAGCCGGTCCACCGGGAACACCACCGGGAGCCATCATTGGCATGCCCGCCGGTCCGCCAGGGACGCCACCAGGAGCCATCGGCATTCCAGCCGGTCCGCCGGGAACGCCACCCGGAGCCATCATCGGCATGCCCGCAGGACCACCAGGGACTCCGCCTGGCGCCATCGGCATACCCGCTGGGTCACCTGGAACTCCGCCCGGAGCCATCGGCATACCCGCTGGATCCACACCGGGTACACCCGGCGCGGCACCATCGGGAGCCGCCATGCCCGGATTGGCCGGATCGCCACCCGGAACGGCTCCACCCGCTGCCGGAGCCGGCGGCGGTGGCGGGTTCTTCGCGGCGCTGGTGTCCCAGTGCGGGAACGGCCCGTATTGATTCACTTCGGCTTGCAACAATACCCAACTCGCCGTCAGTGCCATGAACGACACGGCCAACATCATCGAGTAGATGCTAAAGCTCTGTTTTTGAGGCGCTGGTGGCGCGCTAGCCCAACCTTGTTGTGACACGGTCGTCTTTCTTGATCGAGCCTTTGCGGAATTCAGGGAGAATGCGAGCCACCGCCCGGTTCGGCTCGGCCTTCACCACAATGACGCGGCCAAGGTAGGTTGCGCCGCGATAAACTTCCATCTCATGACCTTCCTTCAGTCCCGAATCGGAACCCAGGGAGATCTCCAGCAAGTCCTTGCCGCCGATCGCCAACACCACGCCATCGATCTTCGGCGGGATCGCGTCCGTGTCGACGTTGATCGTCAAACCGTTCGCGTCCATTACCCGCTTCATCTGCGCGACCTGCTCGACAAGCTGCTCGCGCTT
>JBJTOW010000099.1:0-2911 GCA_046074805.1 Planctomycetota bacterium
CGGACGCTGGTGTGCTCTTTTTGTCGCAGATCGGCGGGGGCGGCGGGACGGCCAAAGACGGCGATGGCTGGATTTCCAAACTAAGCCGTGATGGCAAAGTGATCGTCGACAAGTGGGTCGTGGGGCTCGATTCGCCCAAGGGCTTGCGGAGCCATAAAGGCACGCTGTGGGTCTCCGACATCGATCAATTGGTGGCGATCGACATCGCGCGCGGCGCGATCGTCAAGCGGATCAAAATCGAAAACGCCAAGTTTCTCAACGATGTCGCGTGCGGTCCCGATGGAACGGTCTACGTCGCCGACATGCCGGAGAGCCGCGTCTATATGGTGCGGCAGGGTCGAGTGGCGGTGTTCGCGGAAGGCCCCGAGTTGGAATGCCCCAACGGGCTGCTGGTGGACGAGGGTCGGTTGATCCTCGGCGGTTGGGGCGTGGGGATCAAAGACGATTTTTCGACCA
This sequence comes from Planctomycetota bacterium, assembly GCA_046074805.1. Classification (GTDB taxonomy): domain Bacteria; phylum Planctomycetota; class Planctomycetia; order Pirellulales; family Pirellulaceae; genus CAIXSC01. The sequence goes on from JBJTOW010000099.1 coordinate 457, forward strand.
CGAAACTCGGCCGTTTGCTGTCGATCGACATCGCCACCGGCAAGGTCTCCGCTTTAACCCCGCAACCGCTGGGCAATCTGGATGGCGTGGAACGCGACGGGGCCGGCGGCTATGTCGTGACGGACTGGCGGGCTGGCAAGGTGTTTCATGTGGCGAAGTCGGGCGAAGCGAAACTGGTACTCGCGTTGCCGCAAGGCGCAGCCGACCATGCGGTGTTGCTGGACACGAAAACCTTGATCCTGCCACGAATGCTCGAAAATCGCGTGACGGCGTACGACCTTCGCGCGATCCTGCCGAAGTAGCTAGCCATGCCGCTCATCCGCTATCCGGGCTCGGTGCGTATGCGGGTCGTCGCGATCGTGCTTTTGGCCGTGGGGTTGTTGGTGGCCGACGGAGTGCGCCGCTACATGGCGTCGCGCGAGTCGGCACCGCGCGGCCCTAGGTGGGACTGTCTTGTCCGACGGGCCTCGGTTAGGATTATCGGGCTTGAAAGATTCGCAACCCGGCGCTCGCTATGAACGTCACGATCCCGGTTTTGGCCTTTATCGCCAAGCTGCTCAGCGGAGCGACGGTCCGTTGGATTGATTCGCACCCCGACACCTGCCAACGCGTTTACTTCGCGAACCACACGAGCCACCTCGACGCGCTCGTGCTCTGGTCCTCTTTGCCCCGCCACGTCCGTGAATTGACCCGGCCCGTCGCCGCTAAGGATTATTGGGAGAAAGGACCCATCCGCCGCTACATGGCCCGGATGTTCAACGCCATCCTGATCGACCGCCAGGAAATCAAGGTCCACCAAAGTCCGGTCGACGCGATGATCACGGAAATAGGCACCCGGTACTCGCTGATCGTCTTCCCCGAAGGCGGCCGCAGCGGCGGGCAGGACCTGGGGGAATTCAAAAGCGGACTGTATTATCTAGCGAAGAAACGACCCGATCTCGAATTGGTGCCCGTCTACATCGACAATCTGAACCGGGTTCTGCCGCGTGGCGAGTTCCTCCCGGTCCCGTTGCTCAGCTGCATCACGATCGGGCCGCCGATCTTTCTGGAACACAAGGAGCCGAAAATCCATTTCTTAACACGCGCCCGCGACGCTGTTCGCAACCTCAAAGACCGGTGATGAACCCCGCTTACTCGACTTTTCCGTAAAGTGAAAGCCAGACCGCGATGAATCCTCTCCTATCCCTCGCTTACGAGTTGATCTGGCCGGCATTCGTCTGGAGCCAGGCGACTTCGTCGGGCGAGGCGAAATGGTTTGACGAAGCCTCGCTATGGCTGCTTGGCGGCGTCCTCGGTCTACTTGTCGCCTCGTTCATTGTCGGACAGTTCATGCGCCGTCAGCCGGAGACGTCGGTGAGTCCCGCGTTGGTGCAGATGTTCAATTTGCGGGTGCAGGCGTGGTGGTTGATGGGCGCGATCCTCGTCGCCGGACTGCTGCTCGGACGAGTCGGCACGGTCGTGCTGTTCGGGCTTGTGTCGTTCTGGGCGCTCCGCGAGTTCATTACGATGACCCCGACGAGGCGCGGGGACCATCGCGCGCTGTTCTGGGTCTTCTTCGCCTTCACGCCCGCGCAATACGTGCTGGTGGGGCTCGGGCAGAGCTACTACGATCTGTACAGCGTACTGATTCCCGTCTACGCGTCGTTGTTCATCCCCGCGCGGATCGCGATGGCAGGCGACCATAAACGCTTCTTGGAACGCTCGGCGAAAATCCAAAGCGGACTGCTGATTTGCGTCTACGCGTTAAGCCACACACCCGCGCTGCTCGATCTACGGCTGCAAACCCGAGTGAACGGCGAATTGGCGCCGTGGAGCGGCAGTCGTCCTGGACTTCTCTTCTACTTCGTGCTGCTCGTGCAACTGGCCGACGTCTTCCAATTCGCCTGGGGAAAACTGCTGGGACGCCGCGTGATCGCTCCAGCGATCAACGCCAGCCGCACGTGGGAAGGTTTCATTGGCGGGGCTTTGTCCACCACAGTGCTCGGCGCCGTGCTGTATTGGGCGACGCCATTCACGCTGTGGGGTTCGGCCTGTATGGCATTGATTATCGCCGTGATGGGTTTCGCCGGCAGCATGACGATGTCGGCGATCAAACGCGACCGCGGCGTCGAAGACTACGGCACGCTGGTGCAGGGCCACGCCGGCGTGCTCGACCGCATCGATTCGCTCTGCTTCGCCGCCCCCGTATTCTTCCACTTGACCCGAGTCACCGTGGGTATGAACTCGTAGACGCCATGTTCACCGGGCGGCTTGCGCCGAGTATCGCGGTCGTTTACCGGGCGGTTAGCGCCGCTCCGCTTGTGAGCGATGACGCCATCCACAACTAGCGGAGCGGCGCAAGCCGCCCGGTGAACGAACGCGACGCCCAACGATAAGCCGCTCGACAAGCGACGCCGCAAGCAACGCGCCGATTACCGCCGCGTGACCGGGCGGCTCGCGCTGCTCCGCTTGTGAG
>JBJTOW010000100.1:0-2916 GCA_046074805.1 Planctomycetota bacterium
TTCCAGTTCCGCCCGATCCCCTGCGGATACACGACCAGGAATCCCTCTTTGTCCGCGACTTGGTTGAAATTGGTGAGAGTCATCGTGCCCAACGATTGCCCATTGCCACCATGAAATACGAACACGAGCGGCACGGGCGAACCCGCCAACTTGCCCGGCACATGCAAACGGTACTCACGTTCCACGGCGCCGACCACGATGGTCCGGGACTCGGTCGCGAGCCTTTGCGCAAGCGCTGGACGAGCGGCTGGCAATGCCAGCAGCGCCAGAGCGGCAAGAACGACACAATCTTGTAAACGCGGGAAACCGATGGTCATATCTGTGCGAGCCTATGCGGTAAGCTGTGGGTTAAATTGCCTTGGTGGTGGCATGGGTCGTGGCGGGAGCCTCCGGCTCCCGTTGCCCGCATTTTCGATTTTTGAGGTTGCGCTCTTCTGCCGTACGACGGACTTCCTAGTCCGTCGCGTTCTCTTTTGTACGACGGACTTCCAGTCCGTCGCGGATGACATACGCCGCCGCGCATCCGGCTTTCGAGCACGTTTCGCGTTACGCGACGGACTGCAAGTCCGTCGTACGAGGAAGCGGGCACGGGAGCTGGAAGCTCCCGCGCTGGTGTTTCGCTCCCTTGCCAGTTGCAGCACAACGTTGAGCCGCCCTTGGGTGTCGTCCGCCGGCGGGACAGCCGCCGATGTGGCCGCGACTACGACCGTCACAAAAAGCGACACTTGCCAAGCTCGCATCGCGCACCTGTTTGTTCCTTTCCACGCGATTGGCTTAGCGATGTTTGTCCTTGAAAAATTGCCACACCCGCTCCGCGCCGGAGAACGAGCTGATCGGCGTGCTTCCGACCCGGCGCGATTTCGACCCTGGCCAACCGTGGGCGCCGGCGGAATCCACCACAAACTCGGTCGCCGCCCCGCCCTCGGTCGCGCTATAGACGGTCGTGGCGACGGTTGCTTGGGTATCGACTCGCCCCGGCGACTTCGACTTGTTCGCTTCCACCCAGAACTGGACGACCTCCTGGAGCGGCTTGAACGGGGCGTTTTGCGCACGACTGACCAGCGGGTTGCGGCTCATCCCTCCTTCCAGCGGCACCTCTTCATCTTTGGCGCCGTTGATTATGAGAATCGGCACTGGTGTGGACGGCTTTTTGTCGAACGTGAACATCGAAGCGACCACCGGCGCGGCGGCCGCCAAACGGTCGCCGCGGGCGACGGCGTAGACAAACGTCATCATGCCTCCGTTGGAACCGCCCGTCATATAAACGCGGTTGAGGTCACCATCGTGTTCGTTTATAAGTTTGTCGATCAAGGTGTCCAAGTAAGCGATGTCGTCAGCATCCCGCACTTGTCGCCGGAGTAGATACCCCGTGTTCCAGGCGTGTCTTCGATTGCCGAAATCAGTGCCCTCGCCGTACACGACCATAAAGCCGTTGGCTTTGGCAACGGGATCAAAGCCCGAATTCGCCCGCATGATTTCCGCACTTCCTTGGCCGCCATGGAGCGCGATCACAACCGGCCTCTTGGTCCCATCGGTCGAGGCGTTCACAATCACCGCCCGTCGATCCTGCTGCTTGATCTTGAAGGTTAGCTCGAATTCGGCCTTCGCATTGGCCCCGCGATTCGGCGATTGATTCGATACGCTATTCGTGGCACTGTTTGTGGCGCGGTTCGTGGCGCGGTTCGTCGCCTTCGACTCGAAGGCTTGACGATAGAAACTCCAGTTGGCGTCACCCAGCACTTCCAGGGTTTTAAGCGGGTTGTGGTCGATTCCTTGGAGCACGATCCAGGCGTGCGGAATCGCCAGCGTTTCCAGGTGTTGATGAAACGCGAGGTTGTTATTGAACGTTTCATCCTGGTCGCCACACACGACGCGAACGAGCGACTGTGTTGTGATCGCTTTCGCATGTTGCTCGGCGAGTCGCCGTGGGCTGACGCTCTTGAAATACTCTTGATCGCCGCCATAAACCTGTTCGAGCACTTCGGCGGCACGTTGTCTGCCAGCGCGGGGCGTTTGGATGAGTTCGGCTTGCAATGGGCCGCCGCCCATGATGGATACGGAGCGGAAAAGATCATGGTGTTTGAAGCCCAGGCGCGCCGCGCCGTAGCCTCCCATGCTGTAGCCGTCGAGCAACCTGCCGTCCCGAGTAGCGCGTGTGCGGAAGGTGGCGTCGATGTGGGGAACGAGTTCTTTGACGATGACCGTCTCGAGCGGCGCGGAACCATCTTTCCAATCGACATACATGCCTTCCACGAGTCCGTTGACGAACACCACAAGGCACGGCGGCGTCTTGCCCGCCTCGATCGCGGCATCAAAGTTCGCGGCGACCTTGGAAATGCCCGGCAATCCGCCACCCGATCCGTGCAGCCAGTACACAACGGGAAATCGTGCCTGGGAATCCCCTTCGTAAGCAGCGGGGATGTAGATGTGGTAACTGACTTTCGTCTTGGCCGCCGCGCTTTCGAACAGCCGATACGAAACCCGCGGGGCCCTGACTTCCACGGTGGTCCATGCCGGTTTTCGCCGCGGCTCATTCCGCGGTTCATTTCGCGGTTCATTTCGCGGCACAACCGCCTGTGCGCGAACCGATCCGACGGACACCAAGAGCCATAGCGCCAGGACTGGGATGGTTAAGCGATGATTCATGGCGATTCCTAACGCTGGGTGAGTGGGACTGGCACCTGCAAAAGCTTCGTAGCTCGGATGGTTCACGGTTCTCGGGGCGACGCCGATTCGGGTCTCCACGCGGGTACCTTCTGTGGCCATGCGCGAGCGTCCGGCGTGCCCGTGCGCATAAAGGCGGCCCAATAGTCCAGCATGGATTCGCTGATCCGGCGGCCTTCCGAGGAATCCTCGACGGCGAGCGTATCATCCTCGCGGCCGGTGCCGCTGAGCGTAGAGGCGGCGCCACCGCCG
>JBJTOW010000101.1:0-2610 GCA_046074805.1 Planctomycetota bacterium
CCTTCGCCGCCGCTTTAACGCAGGTCCGCGTTTGGTCGCGGGCCCATCCACGGCATGTTCCCATTCTTGTGCTGGTTGAGTTGAAAGACGAGGCGCACGGTCTGTTGCCAACGCGGCCAATCGCGTTCGACGCTGATCGGATTGACGAGGTCGATCGGGAGATCGCGAGGGTGTTTCCACGCGAACATGTTTTGACGCCGGATGATTTGCGCGGGGACGAGCCGTCGTTGCCGGCGGCGCTACGGAAGCGTGGTTGGCCGACGGTTGAATCGACCCGCGGGAAAGTGCTGTTCGCGCTCGATAATGAAGATCAGATTCGCGACCGCTACCTGGCGGGACACGAGTCGCTCCGCGGACGCTGGATGTTCACGTCGGTGCCCGAAAACCATTCGGCAGCAGCTTGGTTTAAGGTCAATGACGCCGTCAATGACTTCGAGCGGATACAGCGTTTGGTCAAGGCGGGCTTTCTGGTACGCACTCGCGCCGACACCGGTTCGGGCGAGGCGCGGCGCAACGATGCCACTCGCCGTGACCGGGCCTTGGCAAGCGGCGCGCAGTTCGTGAGCACCGACTATCCCGAGCCGCGACAAGACTGGTCGCCGTACGCGGTGCGATTGCCCGATGCGCCGGCAGGCGCCGCCTTCCGCCGGAATCCGGTCACCGAATAGCACGACGACAATTGTGGGTCCAAACGCACTCGGGAGATATTGCGTCGGGTCATGCAATTCGCGCGGCTACTCGGTGTACTCCCAGACGCTGTGATAGGCGTTGGCGGCTTGAAAGTAATCGAGCAGTCGCTGATAGAACTCGTGGTGGGCCAGCGTTGCGCTGTCGCCGATGACGACCAGTTTGCGGCGAGCGCGAGTGAGGGCGACGTTCATCCGCCGGACATCACCTAGGAAACCGATCTCGCCGGTCGTGTTGGAGCGGACGAGCGAAATGACGATCGCTTCTTTTTCGCGTCCTTGAAAACCGTCAACCGTATCGATCTCCAGTCCTTCGAATCGTCCCGCTCCGATCGCGCGATCGGGGCTTGGCGCGCTATTCGCCGCCGCGAAGCGTTCGCGCAACAATCGGGTCTGAGCGGCGTAGGGGGCAATCACGCCGATCTCGCGGGCCGGCAGGCCGTGATCGACGAGCAGTCCCACGACGCGCTGCACGACATCGGCTTCCCCCGGATTGCGTCGGCTTTCGCCATCGGGTTCCAGTTCCTCGTCGAAGCTGGCTCCAGCGGTGTCGATGAAATGAAGCGGCGTGGCGGTCCACTCGTCGGCCAAAACTCCCGGCAGGTCCGTGAGTAAGCGGTTGGCGGCATCCGGCGCCGCGACCAGCGTTCCTTCATAGAATTCAGCGGACGAGAACCCCATGATCGACGTGTGCATGCGGTACTGCACATCCAGTCGGCGGGATAGCGTTTCGGGGTCGGCGCGCATGAGCCGTTCGAGCAAACTGACCGAAAAACCTTCGCGCTGCGCGTCGGGCGAAACGACCGTGGGCGGCAGTTGGCAATGATCGCCGGCGGCCACCACGCGTTCGCATCGCAGGAGAGGAATCCAGCAGGCTGGCTCGGTCGTCTGACAAGCCTCGTCGATCACCGCCAGGTCGAACTGGCGTCGGCCGAGCAGTTCGCTATCGAGCGACGTGAGGGTCGCGCAGAGCACCTCGGCCGTGTCGAGCAAGTGGGCGACGGCGAGCGCCTCGAGGCGCCGCGCGTCGTGCATCAGTTGTTTCGCCTCCTCACGCAATGATTGTTTTTCGCCCGGTTCGGGCCGAGCGCGGCGCCAACGGGAAGCTTTGTCGCGAAGCGAGGTGGCTTGTCGCACCAATTGCCGCGCCAACCGCACATCTGCGTGGTTTTCCACGAGCAGGTCGAGCGTATGGGCCCGCAGTTCGGGCAGCACTCGCGCCGGGTGGCCGAGACGCACCGCGCGGACCCCGGCCGCCAGCAGTCGTTCGAATAGATTGTCCACCGCCATGTTGCTCGCCGCGCATGCGAGCACCTTTTCGCCCCGCGCGACCGCTTGCCGAATCAATTCGACAAGCGTCGTGGTTTTGCCCGTACCGGGCGGGCCGTGAAGCAAGGCGATATCGCGGGCATCCAGCGCGAACCGAACCGCCGACCGCTGCGACGGGTCGAGCGACGGGTCGAACGGCCGCCACGCGGCGTCTAATGGCGAGTCGTCGCTCGGCGGGCTGGCGGGAGCGGGCGTGAAACCGGCCGGACGGTCGCCGAGCAGCACGTCGCGGAGTTTTGCGAGTCGGTCGCCGGCGGCGTCGCGAGCACGTTCGAGCGCCTGTCGCTGGCGCTGACGAGCGACTTCGTCGTTGGCGAGGTCAAGGCGAAACTGTGGTCGGTCGGACTGTGGTTCGGGAGGTTCGGCGAAGGCGATTTCCAGCGAATCAGCCCCGCGCTCCGACACGACACCACGGTAGCCAGCCGCGTCACGTTGGCCTTCTTCGGAAAGCAGCACGGGCGCGCCGGCGTTGAGCCGAGTCCACGGGAGCGGCTGGCCAAATTGGCGTTTTCCCAAACGCCAAAGGACCCGGCCACCCAGTCCCACCGACTCGTCGCGCAACACCAGATTAACGAGCGAATTGCCGGTTTTTTCG
>JBJTOW010000102.1:0-19089 GCA_046074805.1 Planctomycetota bacterium
TTTCCGCCGGCGCGGTGACGCCGGTCCCGAGCAGTTCGAAGTTCGAACGCTCGTGCAAGTAGTAGCCGCCGATGCGGACTTTCACGCGCGTCCCGCGTTGCCCACCGGCTGGAAAAACGTACGCCGTGCCCGGCGGTTCCGCACGCGTCTCCTTCGACATGCCCGCCAGTTCGGGCAGCACCAACAACGCTCCGAGCATTCCCGCGATCTGGCCGATGGCTTTGACGACAGCCAACGCAAGCGGAGAGGCGACGCGGCCCGTACCGGTGGCGGTGTGAAGCGTGGAAAAGCCGGCTGTCGAAGTGGGGTGGCGCGGCATTAGAGCAGCTCCCGGATCACACGTCCGTCGTTGACTATCTTCACAGGGCGGCCCTCGGGCGTATGGAATTCATGCTGCGGATTGATGCCCAGCAGATGATGCATGGTGGCGGCCAGATCCTCGGGCCCGTGGGCTTGTCCCACCGGCTTTTCCGCGCGTTCATCGCTGGCCCCGAGCACTCGGCCGCCATGCACGCCGCCACCGCCCAAGAGCACCGTAAACGCGGGGCCCCAGTGATCGCGGCCGGCGTTCCGATTGATTCGCGGAGTGCGACCAAACTCGCCAGTGACGATGACCAGGGTCTTGCCGAGCATTCCGCGGTCGGACATGTCGCTCATCAACGTTGACATACCACGGTCGAGTGCTGGCAGAAGCTCGTTCTTGAGCACCGTGAAGTTGTTATCGTGCGTGTCCCAGTTGCTGTGGTCGATGGCGACGAAGCGAACCCCTGCTTCGACGAGCCGCCGGGCCATAAGGCACGACTGTCCAAGGGTCGTGCGACCATATCGGTCCCGCAACTCGTCGGGCTCGGCGTGAATATCGAACGCCCGCTTCGCCTCGGGGGAAGTCATCAAATCGAACGCCTTCTGGCGGAAGACGCTTACCGCCTTCGCCCCTTTGTTGGACTCCAACTCCGCCGCTTGCTGCAATTGATCGACTTGTTTGAGCAGACGGCGCCGCGAGTCGAGCCGGTCGGCGGCCAACGTCAGCGGCGGAACGATGTCGGGCACGGAGAAGTCGGGCGAATTCGGATCGGCCGTGACTCCCAGCGGAGCGCATGTGGGGCCCAAGTACGCGGCCCCGGAACTGGGATGCACCTGCGGAAGGCTGACATACGGCGGCACCGACCCACGAGGGCCTTGCATTCGGGCGATTACCGAACCGTGCGACGGCCGCTGATTATTCGGACTAAGGCTTGGATTGAAGCCGGCGATCGGATGGTAGCCCGTCAACATGAAGTGATCGGCCGCGCCGTGGTCCGAACTGCGATGGCCAAACGACCGAACGAGCGAAAACTTGTCCTGCTGCTGGGCAAGCAGCGGGAGATGCTCGCAGACCTCGATTCCCGGCACGTTCGTCGCGATCCCCTGGAACTCGCCGCGAATCTCCGCTGGCGCCTGCGGCTTGAGGTCGAACGTGTCGATCGTGCTCAATCCGCCTTTCAGAAACAGCAAAATCACCGACACACCGGACGCCGCAAGGCTCGACGCCGGATCCCCCGCTGCCTTGGTCGCGGTGTTGGCCGCCGCCTTTGCCGCCGCCGCTTCGGCCGCCAGCAAACGTTCGAGCGGAAACGTCGTGCCAAACAGGCCGGCCGTCCCAATCCGCAACATGTCACGGCGGTTCCATCCATCACAAAACGGGCGGTGGGAACTCATGGCGGTGCGTCCTTATCTCTCGCTTCTAAAACTATCGAATGGAAATCGATCGCGTTGACGGCAATCGCCCGTCGTTATGGGTCACAAGCAAGCGTCAATGGTTGAAGGCGAACTCGAGCGTATTGAGCAGGGTCCAGGCTAAGTCCTCGGCCGCTTGCCGCCGATCGGTCGCTGTCCGCAGATATTCGGTGGCGTTTCCACGTTCCTCGGCGGTCGGCGGCCGACTGTAGAAGGAGAAATACAGTTCCTCGATCAATCGTTGGTCGTCAAGCGACCCGCGGACCAGTCGAGCGACCGTGCCCGCTTCATGGGTCAGTTTGGCGTGGACTCGGTCTGAGTTCAGCAGGTGCAGCACTTGCGCGACGCTCGGCGCGTCAATTCGTTCGCACGCGCAGGCCGTTTTCCGCACCGGGCGTCCGAAGAGCGACAGAAAGTAATGGTCGACGCGACTGTCCCACAGTTGGACCGCGCGGGTGCCACGCGGCGCCCCGTCGAATTTCTCGGGCACGCCGGTCACTTGGCTGACAGCGTCCAGTAGCACTTCGGCCTCCAGGCGCCGGAGCGGCGCTCGGGAAAAATTCTGCTCGTCGTTGGCGTTGGTCGAGTTCGTCGCAGTCGATTGCTGGTAGACCCGCGAGCGGGCGATCGTCCGCACCAACGAACGAAGGTCGAAACGATGTTCGACCAGTTCGCGGGCGAGTGCGTCGAGCAATTCTGGATGGCTGGGTGGATTGGTTTCACGGAAATCATCGACCGGTTCGACCAAACCGCGACCGATCATACGGGCCCAGACGCGGTTGGCCACATTGCGGCTGAACCAGGGATTGCTGTCGGACGCCAGCCATTGGGCGAGCACCAAGCGGCGGTCCCCGGTGGGATCTTTTTCCGGCGCGGCTGTTCCCAACGCGTGGGCCGCGACCCGCTTGCCGGTTCGCGGATGCGTGGTGGCCGGATCGCCTTCCGCCACGAGCAATTCGCCGCGAGGCGATGGACGCCGTTGCAACTGGGCGAAGAAGGCGGTCATGCCGAAGTAATCTTCCTGGCTCCAACGGTCATACGGATGATGATGGCACTGGGCGCAGGCGATCCGAATGCCAAGAAACACCTGAGAGACCGTTGCCGCAGCCTCGCCCGGTTGGCTGGCCACCTTGAACAAGTTGCCGGCCGGAGCGTCGGCAAGTGGCCCTTCGGCCGTCAGAATCTCGGCCGCGAATTGGCTCATCGGCTTCCGCTGCGCAAGGCTGTCGCGGATCCAGCGATACATTTCATAGGCCGCTTTGTGCCCCAAGGTCTCGCGGTCGACCCGCAGTTGATCGGCCCAGTAAAGCGCCCAGTAGTCGTTGAATTCAGGACGTTCGAGCAATTCGTCGATCACCCTTTCTCGCCGCGCGGGGTCGCTGTCCGCCTGGAATCGACGCGATTCGTCGGCGGTTGGCAACCGGCCCAGCAGGTCGAGCGTCACACGCCGCAAAAAGCGGGAATCGTCGGCGACCGGCGCCGGCGCGATTCGCAGCTTCGCGAGCCGTTCGTCGACCAGGCGATCAATGAAATTGAACTTCGGCATCGCGGCGGCGACAGCGGCCAAGTCGGCGGGAAGCGGCTCGCCCCGTGGAACCATCGCTTGGAACAACGCCACTTGTCCCAGATAACTAGCCATGACAGCCGCCGATCCAGGCAATTGCCCGGCCGTAACAACGCCGTTGCCGTCAACGCGAGCCACCGATTCCTGGTTGGACTGGAACGTCGCCAGCGACGTGGCATCCGTACGGCGACCGTCCGACCAGACGGCCGTGACACGCAGCGGCACGACGGCCCCCGCCGACAACACCAGTTCCCGCGGCGCCATTTCAATCCGCTCAATCCGCGGATCGTCGGGCGAACCGAACGGCAGTCCCGCCGCGATCCAATCACGCATCAAACCGTATTCCAACCGATCCGGTTCGATTCGCACTCCGCCACCGTGGGGCATCCGGCCGCTCATCTTCAACAGCAGTAGGCTGCGGTCGGGTGCGGCGGGAAACACGCGGCGCCCGCGCGCTTCCATCGACAACGCGCGGTAGTCGAATTCCGGATCCGAACCGAAGACGCTCAGCCGAAATCCGTTTTGCCCCTCGGCCTTGCCGTGACAACCCGACGTATTGCAGCCGAACTTCGAAAGGATCGGCACGATATCGTTTTCGAAATTGAACGGTCGCGCTGCCGGGGTGCTCTGTGCTGCCGGGGTGCTCTGGGCCCACGCCTTGGCGGCGGGAATCGTCCCGACGAGCGTCAACAAGCACGCTGTCAGAGCGACCGCGAGGAACGGCGTCGCCAACCGAGCACGCAACCGAGGCATGGTTCGCTCTCCAATTCCACCAAACGCAGGGGCAAGTCATCCAAATTTACGCCACAGATTCGCACACGTTTATCCTTCCCTGCAATCGTAATGCAAGGCCAAGCCAGAAAAAGGCTGAGGAACTCGTTTTTTCCAGAATCGTGGGTCGCGGACCAAACGACCGGTCCGCTACCAGGTCGCATCGATTTCCAGGACGGTGCCGCCCCGCTGCACTCGGAAAGTTTCCTTTGCCGGTGAACGGTGGCCTTTGAGCGAGTCGAGGAGCTGCGCGCCGGAAACAACATTGACGTTGGCGACGCCGAGAATGCGGTCGCCAGCCCGCAAGCCGGCTTGTTCCGCGACGCTTCCCGGTTGCACTCGCTGGATCACCACACCGCTATCCGCGAGTTCCGCGATCACGATCCCCAGCCCGCGGCGGGCTTTGGTGGGGGGAGCCGTCAAACTTGCCGCGTCGGTCGATCCAACCCGGCCAGCCGTAGCCTGATCGGCGGGGCGATTGGATTTGGAGCGACTGGCATTCGCGGTTCCAAGGAGATCGGCAAGGCTTTCACCGGTGGGCGTCGGACGTCGTTCGGCGTGTCCCAATTCCAACGCCAGTTCAGCGACCAGCTCCACGATTCGCCGCAACCCGGTTAGTTCGATGCGTTCGAAATCGTCGCTGGGGCGGTGGTAGTCCTCGTGCAGTCCGGTGAAGAAATGCAGGACGGGAATGCCTCGGGCGGCGAAGGTCGCGTGGTCGCTGGGGCCATAGCCGCTGGGATCGAGTCGTGGGGAAAAACGATGCCGCGTGGCGAGGCGACGCGCGAGCGGTTCGAATTCCCGAGCCGTGCCAACTCCGCTGATCGTCAACCGCTCGCTCCGCAACCGCCCCACCATATCCAAGTTCAGCATCGCGGCCACACTCTCGAGCGGAATAGGCGGAGCGCCAACGAACCGTTCGCTGCCCACCAGCCCCATTTCCTCGGCGGAAAACGCGACGAATAAAAAACGTCGGCAGCGGAGTGGATTGCGGCGGACGGCGAGTTGCCGGGCTAGTTCGAGCAGCGCGGCGGTGCCCGACGCATTTTCGTCTGCGCCGTTGTGCGTCGCCTTTGTCCATGGCGCGAGCGATGCCGCTCCGCCCTGTCCGAGATGATCGTAATGCGCGCCGAGGACCACGGTTTCGCCCGCCAAGTCGCCACTACCCGGCAATTCCCCCAGCACGTTTTTCAATGCAAACGTCTGCCGCGACAAGGAAATCTCGCCGGCGGCGCGACAACCCGCCAGCGGCGCCTCGGCCGTGGGAACAGTGGCCATGGGAACAGCGGCCATGGGAACAGCGGCGGCGCCTTCCGCTTTGCCCGCTTTGAAGGCCCGGCCCTGCCGGTAGCGCTCGTCGAGTTCGGATTCCAGTTCGGCCAGCGTTGGTTGACCGCGAGCGCGGAGCAGTCTGTCGATCGCGGTTCGGCGACAATGAAGGACGAAGAAGCCAGGCTTTTCGAGCTTCCCGTCGACTTGGAATGCCAGCAGCGGCTCAGGGGTGACGGGTGGCGCCGGCTCGTCCTCGCCGTTTTTCGCGGGCGCGGGCAGATGGAGCGAGTCCGTTACCAGCAGCAGGCCGGCCGCTCCACGGTTCGCGGCGACGGCCGCCTTCCGAGCGAGAAAGGTTTGTTCGAGTCGCAGTGTGTTCTGTTGGCGGACACGCGAGACGGGGCCGTGGAACTCCTTCGCCGATGGCGGTGCATGACGCAGCACGACCGCCAAATGGCCAGTCACATCGCGATTGGCGTAGTCGTCCAGTCCGTCATCGGGACAATGCAGGCCATAGCCGGCGAAGACCAGCGGCAGGTCGAAGCGGCCCGCCGCGCTCAACGACAGCGGCGTGAAATCGACGAGCGGCTCGAGTTGCCATGGCGCCGAGGTGGCATCGGGCACGGCGGCATCGGGCACGGCGGCGGCAGCTTGCAGCGCGAGCCGATTGCCGTCGCCCAGGCCGACTCGCTGCGTCGAGCGGAAGATCTGGAATGGCTTGTCGCCGAATCGAGCGGTGGACAAACCGGCCGCGCGGAATTGTTCGGCGATATGGTCCGCCGCCCGCTCCAGCCCTTCCGTGAACGGCCCCCGGCCACCGAGCTCATCGGACGCCAAGTAACGCACGTCGGCCGCCAACCGCGATTCGACCGCCGTCGCATCGCCCAGTTCGGACACCTGAACGGGCCGGGACAACGCTCGGCCGGGCGGTTCCGCGTGGGCACCCCATGGCCCCACGAGTAACCCCAACATCAAAGCCGCAGTAATGCGAAGGCACGCAACGAGCGATCTGTCGACTCCTGCACTCCTTGTACGACGGACTTCCAAGTCCGTCGCAACGTGCGCCGCGAAAAAGACCTGAACGGCGCACGCGCCGCGTGCCAACAAGAAGTCTTTCAGCTGACGAACCACTCGAGCAACTCGGGTACGTCGAGTCAGTTGGTCGGCCAACGGCTTAGCCACCGTCTTCGTCCATCCAGACTCGCCATTGGGAACAGCCGGAACCGCTGCGAGGCGGGCTTTCCTGGTTGGCCATCTCCAGCATGGTCGGAAGAATGTCGTGGAGTCCGCAGAACGCGTTGACGACCCGGCCGGCGGGAATCTGGCGAGGCCAAGCGGCGACAACCGGGGCGAACGGCCAAAGTTGCCCCGGACGGGCATCGTCGAGCGCCGGGACGGCGTCGCGGAATCGCTGCTGGGCCTTCGCCTTTCGCCACCGCGGCAAACCGATCACGATCACCGCCACCTCGTGGCGGCCGCGGGCATCATCGAATTCCTGGTACACGGTCCGCAGCCATTCGTCGAAGGCGGTCACGGCGGCGGCGTGGCGGCGTTCCTCGTCGGACCAATCCGCGAACGGGTATGCGGGCCCGGGCTCCACCGAATCTTCCCACCACCTCAGATCGACGTTGGCGACCAAGAGCGCGGGAATGGCGTTCAGCGGCGAGTCTGCTGTGCGGCGTTCACGCAGCGGCGCAAGCATGTTGCGGCAGGCACTGGCGAGCACGGCATCGAAGCGAGCCTGGGGACCTTCGCGATTCGCCTCAACCAGACACTCTCCCTCCTGGTCGGGAATCGACACCGGGTATGCCTGAAAACGCGTCTCCGCGAAGTCGCTCCAACCGGCCCACGCGTCCCAGGAGGAGTGGGCGCCGGCGTCGGGGCCGCGCGAGCTGTTCAGTTCGTCAGCCGCGCCGCCGAGCGCAGGGGACCCGGATTCGCTAGCGCGGTCGACGGTCTTGCGAGGCGCAATGGCGCGATCTGAAGCGGCGCGGTTGGCGGTTGTCTGTTGAGTGGGAACCGATGATGAGATGTTGCCACGCGGCCAACCACACTCGCCCAAGAGCATCGTCAGATAGCCCGCCCGAACCATTTCAGCCGGAAGATCGGGACGGGGGAGACGCAAAAGTTTCGCATTGCCGATACGGCTCGCGGTGCTCAAATCGCCGTACCAAAGCGCTGTGCGTTCCATCGACCGGCCGACCGACGACCCGGCGCATTGGGTCAATCGCAACCCACCAGCGGCAAGCCGATCGAGGAAAGGGGTTTGGATGAGCGGTTGGCCGTAGGCGCCAATGTCTTCGCGGCTCAGGTTTTCCACGACCACAAGCAAGATGTTCGGCATCTTGCTCGGATTGCGTCGGCGAAAATCGTGCGGCATCCAGCCATCTCGTTGCAGTTGTCGCGCGAGTCTCAGCAGTCCGGCATCGCCGCCTTCCGTGCTGGCGAATTCCAAGCGGTCCGGGTCGCCTTGGCGAGCTGTTGGGACGCCCGCATCAGCCGCGCGGCCGGCGCTGCCGTCAGCGACTCGACCGGCGGTAGCGGCGCCGCCTCCACCACCGCCGTTGCCCGCCGCCGCTGGCGGGTCTATACCAAGCAGCCGCGCGCGTTCACCGCCGACGTCGCCCCGGAGAAAATCCGCGACGGAAACCGGTTCCGTCAGCTCCTCGTCTAGCGCGGCGGTGGGCCGATGGATTTCAATGTCTTGCGCGGCTGCCACACCGCTCGCTGCGGCGCTGGACGTGGCCATCCGCGAGTCGCCCTGAGGCTGACGCAGCGAATTATCGGCGGCCGAATTGCGAGTCGCGTCGGCAGCTTGGTCGTCGCTTGCCCGACCCGAAAACGGCGTGCTGGCCGCTGAGCCAGTCGGCGTGCTCGCCGGCGAGCCAGTCGGTGAACCATCAGCCGTCGGCAGAAGGCGAGCGGCGGTGGCCGGCGATACATCGCCGGAATCCCCGTTGCCATTTCTCGAGCCATTATCGGCGGCGGCAGTGGGCGTCGAACGGGCGGAGTCCCGCGCGTCACTGAATAGCTTCCAACGCCAACCGGCTCGGTCGCTTCGCGACGTGACCATGCCGCTGATGAACAGCACGATGACAAGCACGGCGAGGCTACGGAAAATCCAACGCACGGAATCGGCCATCCTGAGATACGGGCGGGCAACTGCGACACCAAGGGTCCTCGTCGTTATCGGTTCGGTTAATTCCATTTCGCAAACAATTCGTGGCGAAGGTCGGGCTTAAGCGATCTTTGGCGGCCGGTAACCCGCGACAAAAAATCCCCCAATCCGCCCGTCTTTCGCGGTTCATCGCGACGCAGTCTCGCCCGCGATCAGCAGGCGCGAAATCGATCTTGAGTCGAGTTTCTTTCGCCGCTACAAGTCGCCAGGACGGTTGTGAAATGGGCGGAGAACTGCGCGGTGTCGCGCGGTCGCGGCCGCATTTGCGGGACTGAACGAAGGAACTCACCGTGGCTCGACACAAAACGCGGACTTGGATCGTCGTGAACGGCTGGCTCATGGCGGGAATGTGCGTCGCGGCCGCTGCCAGTGCGAACGCGCAGCAGTCGGTGGTTCGTCCGCCCGAGCGATCGGTCGTTCGTTCTCGCGCCGGCGGGACCGCGGTTTCCGCGCCGGCGAACTCCGCGCCGGGCAGTTCCACAAACGGCGGTTGGAGCAGCGCGGGCGGCTCCCGAACGGCTCCGGCTGTGCCGGCGACACGACTGCCGAATTCGCGACTCGGCGAGTCGCGATCCGCGGACAGTTCCATGGCGAACACGGGATCGAACGCCCGAACGAATACTTCCGCGGGAACAGCTCCGAATCGGATCTTCGCCGGACCGGCCGCTGGTCGTGCCTCTGGAGGAGTTCCAGGTGGAATGGCACGTTCTGGGCCAGTTAACAGCGCTACGATGGGAACGAGCTCGGCCGCTTCGCGGTCGGAAGGTTCGGGACCAACCGTTTCAGGGCCGCAAACGCGACGCGAAACAGCCTTGCCCGACGCTCCGCCCGAGGAAGTGTTCGCCGAGGACCAAGAGGCCGACGCGTACGCCGGTCCGCCGGTTCCCCCAGGGTACGTGGTGGAAATGGATAGTCCCGTGGAGCGATACGTCGGATCCTATGACGACCATGTCGTGGAGACATTCGACGAAACACACGGATACGCGATGGACGGTTGGTTCGGCGGACCCGCTCGCGGCCATCACCGCCATGGTGGCGTTCGCTGCGCCACCTGCGACGGCATAGGTTGTCCCGAATGTTGGTTCGGCGGCTACGGGTTGCTGAACGGTTTGTATCTCCGCGGCGAATTCCTCCGCTGGCAAACTTCGGGGATGCATGTCCCAGCGCTCGTGACCACAAATACCAACGCGAACACACCGCCGGTTACCCAAGCCGGTGTGCTCGGAGCCAACGGCACCAAGGTTTTGTACGGCGACCAAGAGATTCTTGGCGACACGGTTTCCGGCGGTCGGTTCTACGCGGGCCTGCCGCTCGACTACGACCAGCGACTCATCTTGGAAGGCGAGTACTTTTCGCTGGAAGAGGTAGCCGATTCGTTCAATCAAAGCTCCAACGGCACTCCGATTCTGGCACGCCCTTTCTTCAACTTGCTGACCTCTCCCAATAATATCCCTGGCGAGAGTTCAGAACTGGTGGCTTACCCCGGCGTGGTGCGGGGAACGGTTGGCGTGGAAGCGTCTTCCACCTTCCAAGGCGCGGCCGCTCGTCTCCGCTACCTTTTGTGCTGTTCGGAAGGGTGTGTCAGTCCGCTCCTCGGGCGGCGCGCGGAAGTTTACGGCGGCTACCGCATGGAACTGACGGGCGGCTATCGTTACCTGAAACTGCAGGACAACCTGCGGATCAGCGAGGAACTCACGTCGACCTCGCCCGCAGGCAATTTTGATATGTTCGATTCGTTCGCCACCGACAACCAGTTTCACGGCGTGGAACTCGGCATGCTCCTGCAAACGCGGCGTGGTCGGTGGACGATGGACTTGTTGTCCCGTGTCGGCATCGGCTCCACCAGCGCGACATCGACAATCGCGGGCCAGACGTCGATCAACGATGCGACGCCAGTCGCCGGTGCATTGCTGGCGCAGTCGAGCAACATCGGGACGTTTGACACCAGCGACTTCGCGTTGACTCCCGAACTGGGACTGACGCTCGGCTTCGACCTGACGCCTCGATTCCGTCTCCTCGCGGGCTATTCCATGATCTACTGGAGCCGCGTGCTCCGCGCCGGCGACCAGATCGACCGCGAGGTCAATCCCAACCTGATTCCGCCCGCCGTCACGCCACTCGTCGGGCCGTTGCGTCCCGATCAGAATTTCGTCTGGAGCGACTTCTGGGCGCAGGGTGTTAGCGTGGGGTTGGAAGGCCACTGGTAAGGCTCGACTGATCGCCAGCAAGTGCGGGCGGAGTAGCGGAGCAATCGTCCACAATCGGCTGCGGAACGACCGTCAAGCGGTCCTTTTCCGCGGCCTTCTCTTGATTCCCCAAGTTCTGGACGATATATCGATAGAGGTTTATTCCTACCCTGCCTGCCTTGCCCGCCCGATTGTCCTCCGCAACGCCTAGGAGCCCCGCCATGTCAGGACTCTGGAGTCTCCGCCGTACCTGCTCGGAATTCCAAAACGGCCAGCAACTCGATCGGCGGGCATTCGTCCATGCGGGCATGCTTGGTGCCGGAGGACTGTCGTTATCGCAACTGTTGCGAAGCGACGCCCAAGCGGCGGTGGGTGGCGCTTCGCCGCAGCGGGAAACGTCCGTCATCATTTTGTGGATGCGGGGTGGGCCAAGCCACATCGATATGTGGGATCCGAAGCCGGACGCCCCTGAGGAAATCCGTGGTGAATTCGGCACGATCGACACGAATGTGCCCGGCATCCAGTTGACGGACATGTTGCCGAAGACCGCTAAGATCATGGATAAATGGTCGATTGTGCGGAGCTTGCACCACCATGACGCCGGTCACTCGACGGGCGACCAGATCTGCTTCACCGGTTACAACTCGGGGCCCAATCCCGACGAGAATGTCCATCCAAGCTGCGGTTCGATTGTGGCCGAACAATTGGGACACCAGCGGCGCGACATGCCCGCCTACGTGATGATTCCCCGCATGGTTCCGGGCACGGGCAGCGCATACTTGGGCGTCTCTTACAAGCCGTTCGAGACGGGCGCCGATCCGGCTCAACCGGGACCGTTCAAGGTGCAAAACTTCGCGTTGGCCGAAGGACTGACTGTCGACCGACTGGGCGACCGTCGCAATCTGCTGGGCAGCCTCGATCGAGTTCGCCGCGAACTTGACAACCGCGGCCACATGGAAGCGCTCGACCAGTTCGGCCAAAAGGCTTGGGACATTCTCTGCTCACCGGCCGCTCAAAAGGCGTTCGATCTGGACGCCGAACCGGCGGAGATCCGCGAGCGTTATGGGTTCATGCCCGCGTTTGACCCTGGGGCGTCGAACCGTTGCGGGGCGCCGGCGTGGAGCCAGCGGATGTTGCTGGCGAGGCGGCTTGTGGAAGCTGGAGTCCGTCTGGTCACCGTTGATCTTCGTTGGTGGGACACGCACGTGCAGGGCTTCGATTCGCTCCGCCGCGGTTTCCTGCCACGCTGGGACCAAGCTTACACGGCGCTGATTAACGACTTGGAAGAACGCGGATTGCTGTCGTCGACGCTGGTCGTCGCCTGGGGCGAATTCGGCCGCACGCCGCGAGTGAACAAAGACGCTGGTCGCGACCATTATCCCAACGTGTTCAGCGCGGCGTTGGCGGGCGGCCGGATTCAGGGCGGCCGAGTGCTCGGCGCGTCCGACAGCAACGGCGCCTTCCCCAAAGATAATCCCAAGCCACCGCACGATGTGCTGGCCACGATTTACCAGCATCTGGGCGTCGACACGAAAAAGTCGTATCGCATGCCGTCCGGCCGCCCGATTGTCGTGCTGCCCAAGGGCGAACCGCTCCGCGAACTATTTATCTAAATGCGATAAATAGAACGAGCTGCCGTCAGCGCGCTTCGAGCATGTCATTCGTACGATTCGTGCGATTCGTGGTAAAAAAAAGTACCACGAATCGAACGAATATCTCGAATCGTACGAACAAAAAGAGGAACTGGCGTCCGGCTATCAATCTCTCGCCAGCCTCTTCATGCTTTCGCTTTCCTACTGGCCGTTTTTTAGTGTGTGTCGTGTCTTTCGTGGTTCCCCACCACGATTCGCGGTCAAATCGGCCTTAATAGGCTTTGGCGAAAACGGCTCGCTGGGTGCTCGGCTGGCCGGAGATGACGCAGCGGCCGGGCTCTTTGTCGCCTTCGAGCGGAATGCAGCGGATGGTGACTTTCATCTCTTTCAGAAGGCGGTCGACGGCCGGGTCGTCGCTGAAATGGCAGAGCGCGAAGCCGCCGTGGATTTCGGGGCGTTCTTCGTTCTTAGGCGTGAAGTACGCTTGGAAATCGGCTAGCGAATCGATCGTTACCGTGTTGTCCTGACGCAGTTTCAAAGCGCGTTGGTAGAGGTTCGACTGGATTTCGTCGAGCAGTTGGCTGACGGTGGCGACCAATTGCGCGCGGGGCGTGCTCGCCTTTGTGCCCGTATCGCGGCGGCAGAGGAATACGGCGTCCTGGGCGATATCCTTGGGACCAATTTCCGCGCGGAGCGGCACGCCGCGTTTGACGTGGTGCCAGGCTTTTTCGCCGCCGCGAATGTCGCGGTCGTCGATTTGCACGCGCAAGCGTCCGTTGGCGTATGGGATCGCTTCCAATTCGCGTTTCAGCGAATCGCAGTAGGCGAGCACATTCGCGCGGTCGGCATCGTTGCGGTGGATCGGCAGCAGCACGATGTGTTTCGGAGCCAGCTTGGGTGGGAGCAACAACCCGTCATCATCGCTATGGCTCATGATCAAGGCTCCGACCAGCCGCGTGGAGACGCCCCACGAAGTGGTCCAAGCGAACGCCTCTTGGCCGTTTTGATCCTGGAACTTGATCTGTTGGGCGCGGGAAAAGTTCTGGCCCAGGAAGTGGGATGTGCCAGCTTGCAACGCCTTGCGATCCTGCATCATCGCTTCGATCGAGAACGTGGACACGGCGCCAGGAAAACGCTCGCCAGCCGTCTTTTCGCCGCGGATGACCGGCATCGCCATCCAGTTTTCCGCGAAGTCGGCGTAGACGTCGAGCATCCGGCGGGTCTCCTCCCACGCTTCGGCCTCGGTCGCGTGCGCCGTATGGCCCTCTTGCCACAAGAATTCGGCCGTGCGGAGGAACAACCGGGTGCGCATTTCCCACCGCACCACGTTGGCCCATTGGTTGATCAGAATCGGTAAATCCCGGTACGATTCGACCCACTTGGCATACATCGCGCCAATGATGGTTTCGCTGGTCGGCCGCACAATGTACGGTTCGTCCAGCGGCGCGGCGGGCATCAGCTTGCCGTCAGGGCCCGGTTCGAGCCGATGGTGGGTGACGACAGCGCACTCCTTCGCAAACCCCTCAACGTGCTCGGCTTCCTTCTGCAGGAAGCTCATCGGGATGAACAGTGGAAAGTAGGCGTTTTCATGGCCGGTGGCTTTGAACATGCCGTCGAGCACCGATTGCATGTTTTCCCAGATCGACCAGCCCCAGGGCTTGATAACCATGCAGCCGCGAACGGGCGAGACCTCGGCCAAGTCGGCCGCCTTGATGACCTGCTGATACCACTCGGGATAGTCGTCGCTGCGTGTGGGAACGATCGCCGTCTTCGCCTTGCCGCTCATCCGATCCTCCTGCTATTCGGCCGCGAGTTACCTGCTGGCGTTGGAAGCCACCGGTCCGCGCGCTATGGGCGGGCCGTCTGAGACGGTAACTGTCCGCCCCTGGGCTACTGGGTATCCGGGCCGCCGGGTATTCGGGCCGCTTGTCATTCGGGCCTCTTGTAATTGGGGCCGCATTGTATCGACCATGGTCGCGCCCAGGTAGGGCGAACCGCCACGCCCACTCCATCATGCCGCCACTCGACCGATCCGGTAGGCGGCGCGTGGCGGTTAGCGGGAAGTTAGAATAATAGCCGTCTCGTGCCGCTCGATCTCGATCCCAACTCACCACACTCACGCTTCCCGCACACCATACTGTGACTCACGTGTTTCGTCCCATTTCCGTTCTCGCGCGCCAACCACAAGTCCGACGGCTCCATCGAGCGGCTCTGGCTTTGTTCTGCGCTGTGGCTTGCCTCGCTAATGTTCTTCCCACGATTCCCGCCATTCCCGCCCTAGCCGCCACTTCGAACGCTAACGCGGCGGAGGTGGACGACCGGGAACGCGAGGCGTGGTTCGAGTCGCGGATTCGGCCCGTGCTGGTCGATATCTGTCATCGTTGCCATGGCGGCGCGACAACTTCGAGCGGTTTGCGAATCGACACGCGGGCCAATCTTTTGCGCGGTGGCGACTCGGGACCCGCCGTCATCCCGGGAGATCCGGCTCGCAGCCTGCTGCTTCGGGCGATTGAGCGGCAAGACGATGTCGCGGCGATGCCGCCGGATAAGGAACGCGCTTTACGCCCCGAGCAATTAGCGGATTTCAAACGCTGGATCGTGGACGGCGCCTACTGGCCACCCTCCGCGCCTCAACTGGTTCTCGGTAAAAAGTCGCAGTCGAATCAAGGGTCCCGCGTTACGGGCGCCCCCTGGGGATACTCGCCCCTGGAACGGCCGGCACTCCCGCAGGTCGCTTTACAGACTTGGAATCAGACGGCCGTCGATCCGTTCATTTTGCAGCGGATGGAAGCAACGGGAGTCCGCCCAGCGCCGCCCGCCGATCGTCGAACGCTCCTCCGCCGCGTTACGTTTGATCTGACCGGACTGCCGCCTACCACGTCCGAACTCGAAGCGTTTCTTGGCGACGATCGACCGGACGCCTTCGCGCGGGTCGTCGAGCGTCTCCTGCGATCACCCGCTTACGGAGAACGCTGGGGACGACATTGGCTCGACGTTGTCCGGTACGCCGACACGGCAGGCGAGACGGCCGATTACCCCACACCACTCGCCTGGAAATACCGTAACTACGTCATCGACGCTTGGAACCGCGACAAGCCCTATGATCAGTTTGTCCGGGAGCAGATCGCGGGCGATGTGTTCGCCAACGAAGCCGCCTTCAATGGCCCGCTCGACGCGGACTCGCGGGCTAACGCCATCATCGCGACCGGTTTTCTGGCGCTCTCGCGCCGCTTTGGATTCGATTCGGAAAATTACCACCATTTGACGATCCAGGACTCGATCGACACGCTCGGCCAAGCCGTGCTGGGCTTGAGTCTCGGTTGCGCCCGGTGCCATGACCACAAATTCGACGCCGTTTCGACGCGCGACTATTACGCGCTCTACGGTGTTTTCGCCAGCAGTCGCTACCCCTTTCCCGGCTCGGAGCAGAAGCAGAAAGTGCGATCGCTGGCGCCACTCGTGCCGCCCGTCGAGGCGGCCGCCGCCTGGCGCCGACACACGGCGGAGATCGCCCGGCTCGCTCACCGCCTGCAGCAGCACGGTCGAGGCATACCGCCCGGTTTGCTGCGGCCACTCACCGAACTCGATGGCGACTTTGAATTGCAGGCGCCCGCTGCGGGAGGCAGCAACGGCGTGCTCGTGCCGCCATGGATTTACTCGGGGGCGATCAGCGTCACGGCGGCCGCGCAAAGCCCCTACCGCAATGTCTATGCCAGCGGCAAGACGGGCGTCAGCATTCCCGCGAACGGCCAGCCCGCCCGCTTCGAACAATCCCTCTCGCTGACCGCCACTTATCCGCTCGCCAAACAACTGTTCGTTAATCTGGACTACCGAGTTGCTCCGCAGTCGGCCGTGGCGCCGCGCGGCGGCCATCGTGTGTCGTTCGTCGATCGCGCAGGTCGAATACTCGTCGCGCTGCGGATCGAAGCCGACCGCGCGCGGCTGCTCTCCGGTTCCCCCAACGTTTTGGACGTCGACCATGCTTCCGTCTTCACTCGCGTGCCACCTGGCGAATGGCGAAACATCCAACTGACGGTTGATGACGAATCGGGGCGCGTTGCGGGGTTTATCGGAACCGTGAACGAGCGGCTGGAGCTGGCCGCCGTCGCGCTGCCGAAAGACAGAGGACCACAGCGGATCGTCGAGCTGCTTGAGCGGGTCGTGGTGGAAGCGATCCCGGAAGTCGATTCGCCATTTCCATCGATCGAGTACGACCAATTCGCGATCCGCACCGAACCGTTCGCGCCGCCCGCCACTCAGTTCGTCGAGCTTGATCCGGCAGCGCTGGTTCACGCGCCGACGGCGGCGGCCTCCCCAGGCACGCTCGACAAAGGCGAGCTGGCTGCTCGGTTGAAGGCGGAGGTCGGCAACGATGGCGATTTAGAGTTGCAAGCGAAAGATCAGGCGCCAGCGAGTCCATGGAATCCGGGGCCCAACAGCGCGGTGCGGCTTACCACGGCGGCGCAAAGTCCATTCCGCGACCTTTTCGGACCGGGAGAGCTCGGGCTGAGGATGCCAAACCGGGCCGCCTACGATGGATTTGGATTGACGTTGTCGCACGCGAAGCCTGACGCCGCTGGCCGCCTCTACATGGCGTTCGACTTCCGCTGTGTGGATCAAGCGGCGGGCGGAGACGGAACATGGCGTTATTACATCGGCCATGGTCCAGGAACTTCGGCGGCGATTGAACTGTTCTTTCATGGTTCCGAATTCTTTCGCCGCAGCGGACCGACCGTGGAATCAGTGGGGCCTGTCACGCTCGGCGAATGGCATCAAGTCCGACTGGTGCTGGACACGAAACAGCGCAGCTACACGGGCGAATTGCGCGGACCAAAAGACGTTCGGCGATTCAGCGGCTCCGTCGCCGCTGGCTGGGATGGCGGCATCGATTACACGTTCATCGACAGCTACGGTCATCGTCCGGGTGTGCGTCCCGCGCTCGACGCGGACAATTTTCTTGTGAACGACCATTTTCCCGTTCCGAACGCCGCAGTGGCGGCGGATGTCGCGACCCGTCGCCAACGCGTCGCGGAGCTGCGGCGGGAGATAGCTCGGAGTGAACGCGGCTTCGAGGAGGACGAGCGGCGCCTGCGGGCACTGATCCAAGAGGGGCCGTTCCAATGGGCTTACGCAATGGCCGAAGGCACGCCGCACGCGGCGTCGATCCAACGGCGGGGCGAACCGAGCCAGCTCGGCGATCCGGCGCCTCGCGAGGTGCCAGCCGCCATCGCGCTCGACGCCGCGACGCCGATTGTCGCTGGCAGCGGTCGCCGGGAATTGGCGGAACGGCTCACGCGGCCCGATCATCCACTGACCGCGCGCGTCATCGCCAATCGCGTCTGGCAGTATCATTTCGGCCAAGGACTGGTGAAGACGCCCAACGACTTCGGCGCCCGTGGTCTAGCGCCAACCCACCCCGAATTACTCGACCATTTGGCCTGCGAGTTGATTCGCGCGAACTGGTCGCTCAAAGCGCTCCATCGCGAGATACTGCTCAGCGCCACCTACCAGCAAGCCACGGCCGAAACAAATCGAGCCAATCTGTCGACGGCGGAAGCGAATCGAACCAATTCATCCGCGGTGCCGCTTCTATCGCCTGACGAGCACTATGCCGGTTTTCCCCGGCGGCGGCTGGGGGCGGAAGAGATTCGCGATTCGGTTTTGGCCGTCACCGGGGAACTCGACCGTGTCCCGGGCGAAGGCCATGCGTT
Source organism: Planctomycetota bacterium (assembly GCA_046074805.1). GTDB lineage: Bacteria > Planctomycetota > Planctomycetia > Pirellulales > Pirellulaceae > CAIXSC01. The sequence continues at coordinate 17,991 of JBJTOW010000102.1, forward strand.
TCCCGCGCCGCCGAGTTGGGGATTTACCCAACACGCCCCTTTCCAAGCGGTCTACGAACATTCCAAACGCAGCGTTTATTTGATGACGCAGCGACTCAAGCGACATCCTTTCTTGGCGCTATTCGATGGTCCCGACCCCAACGCGACGACCGCGTCGCGCCCCGCCACCACCGTTCCGACGCAGTCGTTGTTCTTCCTCAACGATCCTTTCTTGCACTCGGCGGCCGAACGTTGGGCGGAACGCCTGATCGGCGACGGCGGCTCGTACGCCGCTATCGTGGAACGGATCTGGCTCGAAGCTGCCGCTCGCCAGCCGCTCGCGGAGGAACGCGACGAGGCGTTGGCGTTCCTGGACGCCTACGCCGCTCAATTGCGGCGCGACAGTCCCGCGCCGCCCGATAAGGCCGCGCCGCCCACTAAGCTTGAACGGCTCGCCGTCGCCGCTTACATCCGAATCGTTCTCAGCTCCAACGAGTTCCTCTATGTCGATTGATTTCCGTTCGAGCGATGTTCGCGGCCCCGAGCTCGGCCGACGGGCGGTGTTGCGGTCTTTGGTCGGCGCGTCATCGCTGTTGCCCGCGATTGTTGGCGAACTGATGGCGAACGAATCGCCGGCTAATCCGCCGCCCGCGAAACAATCGCGATTCAACCAATCTCGAGCCAACCAATCACCCAACGAATTAGCGATAAACGAAAGAGCACCAAACGACCAAGCGTCAACCGTACAAGCGAGTTCCGAAGAGCCGCTGGCCCCGAAGCGTCCTCACTTCGAGCCTCGGGCGAAGCGTGTGATCCTACTGCACATGAGCGGCGGGGTTTCGCATGTGGAGAGCTGGGATCCGAAGCCCAAGTTGGTGGCGGCTGAGGGCCAGACGATCGAGGTGGACGAGTTCCAAGGGCGGAAGGGCCGGTTCACGATGCACTTGCGGCCGCCGCGTTGGAAGTTCGCGCCGCGCGGCCGCTGCGGCACCGAGGTCAGTGAACTGTTCCCACACCTGGGCGCATGCGTCGACGACCTGTGCGTGATCCGCTCTATGACCTCTTCCCCCCCGCCTCCTTCCTCTTCTCCTCTTTTCCTCCCTCCTTTTTCTTTCCCTTT
>JBJTOW010000103.1:0-2548 GCA_046074805.1 Planctomycetota bacterium
CCTGCTCCTGGGGTGAAACCTCGCCATCGTTGTCCTTGTCCTTCACAGGGTCGAAGCCAATCACAACGCCCTTGGCGTTCGCTTCCACGACCTTTGCGATCTTGAGATCAATTTCATCGGCGGAAATCGTGAACTTGCCAAGGCCAACGTTGGAGATGCATGCGAAAGGATTCGAAGTAATGCTGCTCAAGCAATTCGGGACATCAAGTGTGATCCGCGCATCGAACAAGCCGAGCAGTCCCGTCACCTTCGAGGAGAATCCACTGTCGCTCTCTTGCGATCCGCTGCCGAACGCCAGCGAGGCCTCATCAACTCCAAGGCCAACGGTGATCGTCAACAACGCGCCGTTCAATGCGCCGTTGCTGTAAATCGGCGCGAACGAAAAATCCTCGATGCCGAAGTACGGCCCCTTCAAAACGAGCGGCCCAAGCTTCACGCCGCTGCTTGTCGTCGCCTTGCCATCCCGAGCCGAGAACGAATCGGTGGCGGCGGCGTTCGTGACGCCATCTGTGTCGTTCCAGGCGCCCGCATTGAAACTGACATTGACCGAACCAGAACGGAACAAGCCGATTTCGTTATTCGGATTTTTATCCCGATAGTAGTAGCGGAAGGTGTTCCCCTCCAATTGCTCGACTCGATCCAGCACCGCGTCCGCCACGCCGCTGCCACTCAAGGAAAACTCCGGAGCGGCGTCCAGAATGCTGCCAACGTCGAGCGCCGCTGTTCCCGGACTTTCGAAAGTCATGTCCAGGTATCCGCGGCGATTGAGCAACGTCGTATCGATGCCGTCCGCGATCGTTGTTAGTTGGGCCGCCACAGGCACAGTGCTTGGTTTGGCGAGAAGTGGAAGGGCGCCAGCCACCGCGGTGATGTCGATGCCAAAAACCGAGACTTTCGTGATGCCGATGTCGAGCAATTGGAACCCGCGGCCGCCACCGATTCCGAAGCGGGCCTTTCCGCCAATCTCGAAAATGCTCGATCCACTCGCGGCGATCGACAACTCCATCGCCGGAACGTCGACCAGAATCACGCCGCTCGCGGCCTTCGTCACCTCAACCGAGCCGCTCAAGGTAAAGACGCCCGCGACTTTCAATGTCGCATTGCCGCCGAAAGTCAATTCGCTGGCGCCCGACGTGAAACGCACCGTCACCGGTCCCGCCGGCGTCGAAATCGTTTCATTAATCGGCGTACCGAGTTTATTTGCCCGGACATTGAAACCACCCGAGATCTCGAGGCCGTCAAGTCCAACAAGCGCCACATTCCCGCCCGTGGTCAACGCATACTTGCCGTTTTTCAGGACCAAACCCAAGTTGCCGTTGGTCACTTCCAATCCGATCGGACCGTTGCTGGTCGTGGTTCCCATGAACGCCCGCACGCCCGCCACGCCCACCAGAATCGTCTCGCCCGACTTCGAGAATCCGAAACTGCCTTCGAGCGATACGAAATCCGCGATCGCGAGCTTGGCCGTGCCGCTGAACTCGGTGACATCGGCAGATGTGTCGAATTTCATTCGGACCGGAGTACCCTGAACATCGATCGTTTTGTCCACCGCCGCGCCCATGCGGTTCACTCGAGCGGCGAGCGATCCCGTCAATGTTAGGCCGTTGATCCCCACCAGCGCCGCTGAACCTCCGGCGACCATCGCGTATTGGGAATTGGGTTGAGACGCCGCCCCTTCAGTGGTCACCTTTTGAATCACAAGGCCCAAATAGGCGTCGGAGATAAGGACGCCTGTTTGCTGGGCCGTCCCGGCATTCGTGCCAAGGAAAACGTCGATGTCGGCCGCCGCCGCCGTGATCTGGGTCGTTGTCGTGGAACCCGATGTCTCCGAGGTGCGTTCGAACGCGAACGAACCGCTGACTGTCACAAAGTTGGATATCGCCAAGTCAACGCTGCCGGAAAAACTGCGTCACATCGGTTGGCGAGTCAAACTTCACTTGGACCGGCGTCCCCTGCACGTCGATCGTTTTGTCGATCGTTGTCCCCATGCGGTTCACCCGCGCGGCCAAGCTGCCGGTCAGCGTCAATCCGGTCACACCGGCCAGTCCGGCCGTGCCGTCGGCGACGAGCGCATACTGCGAAGTAGGCTGCGTAGCGAGCGCGGTGTCGTTCACCTTCTGCAATACGAGACCCAGCTTCGCGTCCGTGATCGACACGCCGGTCGCGTTTGCTGTTCCGGCGTTCGCGCCGAGGAAGATATTGATCCCGGCGGCGGCGGCCGTGATCTGCGTCGTCGTCTTCGTGCCGACGGTCTCCGTCGTGCGTTCGAACGCGAATGCGCCGCTGACAGTCACGAAGCTCGAAATCGCCAAGTCAACGTTGCCGGAGAACTGCGTCACATCGGACGGCGAGTCAAACTTCACGAGAACCGGCGTACCCTGCACGTTGACCGTCTTGTCGATCGTTGTGCCCATGCGGTTCACACGCGCGGCCAAACTGCCGGTTAGCGTCAACCCCGTCACTCCGACCAGCCCCGCCGTGCCATCGGCGACGAGCGCGTACTGCGAAGCAGGCTGCGTAGCGAGCGCGGTGTCGTTCACCTTCTGCA
>JBJTOW010000104.1:0-8284 GCA_046074805.1 Planctomycetota bacterium
CGAAAACAAGCGGGCCGTCTTCGGATCGACAACTTCAACGCTTCAACACGCGCGGCGAATGCGGTGCCCAAATCCACCGCACTCCGAAGACGCCGCCCTCAATCCGATCGTGCGGACTTTGGCCGAGCACAGCCGCCGTTAAGCGCTTTTCGACTGTGGTTCCGCAGCGGTGAAAAGCACTCGACGCCCGGCGATCACATCCTCGTCGATCAAGAACTTGCTGCCCGACGGCTGATCGGGAAGCTCGAACATGATGTCGAGCATGATTTCTTCGAGGATACCGCGGAGTCCACGAGCCCCAACGCCCCGCTCCATCGCGCGAGTCGCAACGACATCGAGGGCCCCGGTGGAAAATTCCAGCCCGCAGTTCTCCATTTCGAATAACGCTTGGTATTGCTTAAGCAGCGAGTTTTTGGGTTCCGTTAAAACGCGGACCAAGCCTTGCTTGTCCAGCGGCGCCAATGCCGAAATCACGGGTAAGCGGCCAACGAATTCGGGGATCAATCCGTATTCGATCAAGTCCTCCGTCGTGACTTCAGCGAGCACCTCGCCCAATTCGGCGTCTTCCTTCACGGAAGACGGCTGGCCGAATCCCAACGATTTCTTACCAAGCCGTTTACGGATGATTTCTTCCAGTCCGACAAACGTGCCGCCACAGATGAACAGCACGTTGCGGGTGTCCATCTGAATGTACTGCTGTTCGGGATGCTTCCGGCCACCTTGGGGCGGAAAGTTCGCGACCGTGCCTTCCAGCATCTTCAGCAGTGCTTGCTGAACACCTTCTCCAGAAACGTCCCGAGTGATCGAGACGTTGTGGCTCGTCTTCCCGATCTTGTCGATTTCATCGACATAAAGCACGCCTCGCTGCGCCGATTCCAAGTCGAAGTCGGCCGCATGCAGCAATTTGAGCAAGAGATTCTCGACGTCCTCGCCAACGTAACCGGCTTCCGTCAAGGTCGTGGCGTCGCCGATCGCGAACGGGACGTTGAGGATGCGGGCAAGCGTGCGGGCGAGCAACGTTTTGCCGGAGCCTGTCGGCCCGATGAAGAGGATGTTCGACTTCTCGACATCGACCCCAGAGCCTTCCCAATCGAGTGATAGCCGCTTGTAGTGGTTGTGGACGGCGACCGCCAGGATCCGTTTGGTCGCTGTTTGCCCGACTACGTGCTGGTCCAGTTGGCTGACAATCTCACGCGGCGTCGGTATGCGGGCAAACAGTTGCTTGGTGTTGCCCCGGCGCCGCTGTTCTTGGTCGAGAATCGATTGGCAGAGTTCGATACATTCGCCGCAAATGTAGACGTCGCCAGGGCCTTCGACGAGCGGCCCAACGTCGCGGTAGCTTTTGCGGCAGAACGAGCAAAAAGCGTTCTTCTTCGTTGTGCTGCCACTTCGCCGACCGGCGCCGCCGCCATCCTTCCCTAAGGACATATCCACTCCTTTGTCTACCCGCCGCTCCAGGGCCGCCTGCGACGGTCCGGTGCTTGGGGGAATCTCCGCTTCGGTTTCGCTCGATTCGGCCGAAGTAACGCCATGAGCGTTCGCAGGCCTTGGTGAGCATCCCTGTTCGCGATGGTCGAGCCGTAAAATTGACTAAGCCGCACGCACGGGCCGTAGTGGCACCGTTGGTGTATCGGTGGAGCAATCTCGAAGGTGTCGTAACTGTGATGAGGGCCTCCCAGGCCGCTGCATCCGTCAAAAATCACGCACTCGGAACCAATTCCCTGTTCCCGAATCTCATCCTCAACGCGAGGCTATGCGTCGCCGCCCGACGCTCCCGTGGACGGGCCTAGGGGGACTTGGGGAGACTCGGAAGATTGTGCGACGTCGACCGGTTTTTCCCGGCCCGCTGGCACCCGATCCCGCGTCCCCGACAACTCGCCTTGCAGCTTGCCGCCAAGCATCGTTTTTATTGTTCGGAATTCGGCATCCTCTAAGTGACCGCCGTCCCGCATTTCACGGAAGTTCGCCAGCATTCCATTCGACGGTAGCGTATCGTCCGTGGTTTGATCGCGAAACTTTAGCACCATCCATGCCCCTACGATGCTTAAAGCCGCCAGCACCGCCACCCAGATCACGACTTGCGCCGCAGGCGTCCGCAGATAATCCCACAATCCCCCTCCGCCGCTCACAGGCCGTCCTCCGAGGTCCAAGACGCGTTGTTTCGAAGCGTTGGGAATTATCCATACAATCCGATTGAAGTCCAGAAAAACCGACGTGGCCACAGAGGAAAACGGGAATGGGATCGAGCCGAAAACGGCCCATTAGGCCCTCCCCGCGCTCGATGCCGATGGAGTACTCTAACGCTTCAACGACAGTACTTACGCTTGCCGCGCGTCTTGGGTTCGACTTGGTGGCCGGTGTTTTTTGGCGGGTTTTCCGTAATATCACCCGCGTGGCCAGGATTCCCTAGGTCGCTAGTTTCCTAAATCCGTTCGCTTCGTCCGCCCGTCCTCCCGGAGTCCAAATCCATGTCCGCTGCCGATCCGCTCCGCCGTGTTCTGCAAACTGGAATCGTCGCGATCATCCGCGCTCCCAGCGGCGAATTGCTGGCGGACGTCGCCGAGGCCCTCTTGGCGGGCGGCATCGATGTCATGGAGGTAACCTTCACGATTCCCGGAGCGATTCGGGTTCTCGAACAAGTATCCAGCCGGCTGGGTGATCGGGTTCTTCTCGGCGCTGGCACCGTGCTCGATACCGAAACAGCTCGGGCCGCTATCCTGTCCGGTGCCGAATTCATCGTGTCGCCCTCGACCAACATCGAGGTGATAGAAGTCTGCAAACGCTACTCGAAGCTCTCCATGCCCGGAGCGTTCACCCCCACCGAGGTGATCGCGGCTTGGCAAGCGGGCGCGGACATCGTCAAGATTTTTCCCTCGGACGTGCATGGTCCGAAGTACCTCAAGGCGCTTCGAGGACCGTATCCTCAAGTGCGAATGATGCCGACCGGCGGCGTGACGTTGGAAACGGCCGCGGATTTCCTCAAAGCTGGCGCCTGCGCCCTGGGCGTGGGTGGGTCGTTGGTCGAAGCTCGGGCATTGGCCGACCGCGATCTAGCCCGTATCGAGACCCTATCGCGACGGTTCGTCGAAGCCGTCGGGCAAGCCCGCGAGTCGCACCATGCCCCTTGAGTTCACTTGTCCGTTTTGCCAAGCGAGGACGGTGGTGGACGAGGAATACCTCGGCCTGTCCGGTCCCTGTTTTCAGTGCGGAAAAATCGTCGCCGTTCCGCTCAAGCCCTCGGCGTCGGCGGTGGAGAACGCGCGGCAACGGGGCCATGAACGGCGAGTGTGGCGGATCAGCCTAACTTTGCTTGTCACTGCATTGCTTGTCGCCAGCGGCGCCTTGATACTCGCTGGCAGTTTGCTTCAACCCGTTGTGAAAGCCGCCCGCGATTGGACGCACCGGGCTGAATGCAGCGGCAATCTGCAACGGATCGCCGCCGCCCTTCGCCTCTACCATGAGCGACATGGCCGGTTTCCACCCGCCTCCCTCGCGGGCGCCGATGGCAAACCGGCCCATAGTTGGCGTGTGCTGATCCTCCCGGAGCTCGGTGAGCAAACGCTCTATTCGCAGTACAAGTTCGACGAACCGTGGGACGGTCCCAACAACTCGTTGTTGCAGCTGCGGATGCCGCGAGTTTACGGCTGTCCGGCGGATCCCAACTTCGCCGCGCGAACGGACACAAGCTACTTGGCCGTGCTGGGCGCCCAAACCGCGTTTGGCTCGAAGCCCGGGCGGCCGCTCGCCGATTTTGTCGATGGGGAGGAAACGACGTTATTGGTGGTTGAGTCCCACGAGTCGGGGATAACGTGGCTCGATCCACGCGATCTCCCGTTCTCCGCGCTTAGCCGAGGCATCAACGGTTCCGCCAAACTTTCCGTTCGCTCCGAACATGCCAACGGGGCTCATGTGGCGACCGCTGACGGAAATGTTAAATTTCTCCCGGAAAGCACCGGCATCGAGACGCTTGAGGCGATGGCCACCGTCAACGGCAGGGAAGTCATCGATCCGAGGATCGGACGATAGTGCGTCTTCAGATTGAGAATCCGGGCCACGACCGACTTCCCAGTCGGTCGCAACGCTTGCCGCGCGAAGAACAGCGAGCCTTTATATCCGCGTCTTGCTGGTGGCTCCTTGGATTTCTTGGACGTAGCGGGGAACCGCGTAGCCAGGCAGCCGTGCTTCCAACTCTTCGATGACCGTTCGGCCGAAAGACGTTGGCACTTCGAAGTGCGCCGCTCCAACGACTCGATCCAGTTGGTGAAGGTAATACGGCATGACTCGCAGGTTGACCAGTCGGCGCGACAGTTCGGCCAGTGTTTCAACGCTGTCGTTGACGCCACGTAGGAGCACCGCTTGATTGAGTACCGGGATGCCGGCATCCACCAATCTTTTCAGCGACGCGGCCACATCGGCGTCGATTTCCGCCGGATGGTTGGCGTGGACAACCATGATCGGGGCGAGCCGCGTTGCGCGAAGCCAGCCAAGCAGCATGTCGTCGACTCGCTGTGGAATGACGATCGGAAGCCGGGTGTGGAGGCGAAGACGGTTAACGTGCGGGATCGCGGCGATTTTTTCAGCCAGGGCAGACAGCTGCTCGTCGACGAGCGTCAGCGGATCTCCGCCGCTGAGCAGGATTTCCTCGATATCTCGGTCGGCCGCGATTCGCTCGAGCGCGGGAGCCCAGGCGTCGAGCGAACGGGGCGTTTCGTCGTAGGGGTAATGGCGCCGGAAGCAGTATCGGCAGTGGATAGCGCACGCTCCGGTCGTGATGAGCAGCGCTCTCCACGCGTATTTTTGCAGGAGTCCCGATTCCCTCCGCGCCAATCCGTCCCCCACGGGATCGGATGAAAACCCAGCGACTTCTTGGACTTCCTCGTCGAGCGGCAGGACTTGGCGGAGCAGCGGATCGAACGGGTCGCCCGGGACGACACGGGCCAGGAATTCGAGCGGGGCGAAAACCGGGAATTGCCGAGAAGCTCGACGCGCCGGTTCCCGCCAGCGGTCGTCGAGCCCGACGAATTGGCATAGTTCGTCGGGGTCGCGGATCGCGGCCTTCATCGCTTGGCGCCAATTCCGCCCGGTGGCCATACCTGTCTTCTCGACTTCGAGGGAACCCGTTTATAATCCCGACCTTCGGAAGGTAACACCATAACCGTAGAATCGCGAAGGCGAAGTGGGGTAGCTGCGTGGCGACGTACAAAACGAGTGATTTTCGCAAGGGCATCAAAGTTCAGATCGATGGCGATCCGTACGTCATGGTCGAGATGAATTTCGTCAAACCGGGCAAGGGAAACGCCCTCTACAAGTGCCGGCTGAAAAATCTCATCCGCGGCTCGGTGCTCGATCGCGTCTACAAAGGTGGCGATACGCTCGATTCGGCCGATTTCGAGGAAGTCGAAGCTCAGTACCTGTACAAGCAGGGCGACACGTTCGTCTTCATGAACAACGAGACGTATGACCAGTACGAGTTGAAAGCCGAGCAGGTCGACGACAACTGGAAGTGGATCAAGGAAGGCACGGTCTGCAAGATCATGCTGTACAACGGTTTGCCGGTGACGATGGAACCGCCGCAACACGTCAACCTCAAGGTTGAATACTGCGAGCCGGGCGCTCGGGGCGATACGGCGACCAACGTCACGAAGTCGGTCAAGCTGGAAACGAACGCCGAAGTGCTCGCGCCGCTGTTCATTAACCAGGGCGACACCTTGCGGATCAACACGCAGACGGGCGAGTACGTTGAACGGATCCGCGTCTAACAAGGCGGATGATCGCGACGGGCGATCACCCGTTGCGGAACGGCCACCGATGATGAAGGAATCGGCCGACGTCGTTTGGCGTCCGGCCGCTCCGTGGGAAAATCTCCGGCGTCGCGCCGTATTGCTCGCGACTTTACGGCGTTTTTTTGACAGTCGTGGGTTTCTCGAGGTCGAAACGCCCACGATGTCGGCCGAATCGGTCGTGGATCGGCATCTCGATCCATTGCGGGTCGTGCTGTTCGACGACCCGCGGACGCCCGATCTTGGGGAGGAACGCTGGCTACAAACGTCGCCCGAGTTCGCGATGAAGCGGCTCCTGGCGGCCGGCGCGACCGCCATCTACCAAGTCGCTCGGGCCTTTCGCGGCGGGGAACGCGGACCGCGACACAACTCGGAATTCACACTTGTCGAATGGTATCGCGTCGGCGACGGCTACGAAGCAGGGATGCGGTTGCTTGACGAACTGGCGACTGGCCTGCTCGATCGCGGGTCGGCTGAACGAGTTAGCTACCGCGAGGCGTTTACGCGTTATGCCAACTTCGACCCGTTCACGCTCGACTCGCCTAGCTTGGCCGCCCTAATACGCTCGAGATCGCCAGCGGTCCCCGATTACCCGGACGAGGATCGGGACAGTTGGCTCAATTACGCGCTCGCCGAATGGGTCGAGCCATTTTTAGGGGGTGATCGGCCAACGATCCTCTATGACTACCCGGCATCCCAAGCGGCGTTGGCCCAGGTTCGCGGCGGCGATCCTCCTTTGGCGGAGCGATTCGAGCTTTATGTTGACGGTGTGGAACTTGCCAACGGCTACCACGAACTGTTGGATGTCGCGGCGTTTCGCAATCGCGCATCGCTAAATCGACAGGCTCGTCTGGCCGAGGGCAAGCCCGACTTGCCCGCCTCGCCGCGATTCGAGGCGGCTATGTCGCGGGGACTACCGGCTTGTGCTGGCGTCGCGCTGGGATTCGATCGGCTGGTGATGGTCGCCGTCGGTGCCCGCGACTTATCGGCCGTTATCGCCTTTCCCGACGAGCTCGCCTAGGAGCGACGCGGTTCCGTCCGACATTGGAGCGTATGGTCGTTTTTAGCCTGCGTTCAGCAGGCGATCTTCCTAGGCGCCCGGGCGGAAGGTCACGGCGCACTTGAGCTGTTTGATTCTCTTAAGTTCCTCCAGCGTGACCGGGATTCGGCGAACGGTCTTCAATTCTGGATAAAACCCCACGGACCATCCGTAGCCACTTGGCTTCACCGCCAAAGCATAAGGCGATACATAGAGGTTGAAAGAGCTGTTGTTGTCTTGATTACCGCGTTTGCGGCTGGCAAGCAATCCGCTGACCGTCGTGTAGGTAAGCGAGCCTTGGCTACCCGCCAAATCGCGGGGAAACACATGACGCAGAAAGGGCGGTGCCCCATCGGATGAATGGCTATAAGAATAGGTCACGTTTTTACCGGCCAATAACTCCACGTCGTCTTCGGTAACTAACTGGCCATCTTCGTCCATCGCTGATACGGTTACCATCGTGCGGCCACCGCCGCGATGGATCGATTCGGGATCGATCGGAGTCCGCGCGAGCAGGTAATCGTCGATCGTCGACGCTTCCAATGCGGAGATTATCGGCTGTGGGTCGCATTCCACGACGTATCCGTTCCATTTTAGGGCCGTGTGGGTCGCGTTGTTGAAGTTGTTGACCCAAATACACCACTGGTTGACGGATGAAACTTTAGGTCCACCCAGTGGAGGATGGTTACGAGTGAAGAAGCCGCCGATTTCGTTACGAGTCTTGCCAGGCTCCGCCTTCAGCAGCGTGGCCTCCTTTGCGACCGCGATTTTGTCGAGCGTCTCCTCGAGCCGTTTGCTGAAAGTGGCGTAGGCGGCGCGGTCGGCGCGTACAATCACTCGAGCGACGATCTCGGACTTGTCTTTGTCAAAATCCGGCTCGCCGTCAATCTCGGCCGTTAGCAATTTGGGGAGGTCGGCCAACGCTTTCGCGAGCAATTTTCCCGTGTCGTTCTGAGCTTCCAGTTCCGTGACCGCGCGGGCGAAAAGACTCTTGCCATCGACCGCCTTAAGCGAAATGTTGGCCGCCTTGAGTCGCTCGACAAGCGATTTACGTTCGACTTGCGCCTTGATCTTCAACCGCACTAAGCCGCCTTGCTGTTTTAGAGAACCAGGAACCTGCTCGAATTTCGTAATGAATCCGTCGCTGTAGGTCAGCACCTTGTCTTCCACCAACTGATCGTTTCGCACTAGCGTGTCAGCATCCACGACAAGTCCAACGGCTTGGCGAACAGCATTTCGAAACGCGTCTTTTTGAGCCTCATCGACATTCAGCCCGGCCCCGTCGGCGACGATCGACATGCCGTTGCCGTTTGTGGTCGGGGCAATGCCGCCTGCCGGAGTCTCCTCCGCGAATGGCGGGGGCTCAGTGGGCTTCGCCTCCAAGATCTGGCGAACATATCGTTTGTCGGATTCGCTGAGCCTGTCGAGTGGGATGCGGGCAATCCGCCCATCCTCGCGTCGGAGC
>JBJTOW010000105.1:0-17633 GCA_046074805.1 Planctomycetota bacterium
GATCCAGTTCACCGAAATTGGCCAGCCCGCGAGCGTACTGGAATCGGTGCTCGGGATCCCGCGGATTGGCCCGGAAAAGATCCTCGCGAAGGGCTCGCGACCGTTCATACTCGCTGGCCGCTCGCGGCACATCGCCCTGCGCGAGATGCAGGTCGCCAAGATAGCCGAGGCTGCGGGCCAAGTCCCGTTGATACCCGCGTCGGGCGTCGCCCGCCGATTCCTCGACGAGTTTCTCTCGGAGCACTCGGCTCTTCGTGAATTCGGTTTCCGCATCGAGTAGGGCTTGGGTCCGCGCGGCTCCTTCGGATGGCCGATCGAGCAGGAGTTCCCCGAGGCCATGGCGGGCTTCCGCCAAATACCGTCGGGCGGACGTGTCGTCAGCCCGGAGTTTACTCAACCGCTCCAACGTTTCCGCCGCCGCCTCCAAGGCCTGTCCGGCCTCCGCGTATTCGCGGCGTTGTAGGAACAACCGCCCCTGGCTGATCCGCACGCGTGCCAATCGCGGTTCGATTTCGTCACGGTCGGGACCGTCGAGCGGCATCGATCGGTACAACGCCTCGGCGTGGGCGAAATCCTCGACGGCCCGTTTCGAATCGCTTAAGTAAACCCGCGACACGGCCCCGCGCAGTTCGTACACACGAGCGGTGGGCAAGCGCATCGCGTCGGCCCCGGCGAAGTTCTCCAGGTAACCGCTTGTGAAGTCGCGAATCTTGTCAACCAGCGGACGAAACACGCCCAGGTTGTTCATTTCTCCGTTGGCCAGCGGACGGCACAGATCTTCAAACGTGTCGAGCGCCGTCGTAAAGCCAATCTTTTGGTTGGCGAACGCCTCCTCTTGGACTTTGCTTAGCCGTTCGGATTGCTCCCTCATAGCCCGCTCGTGCGCCGCCACTTCCCGGCTGCGCACGATCCAAGCGAGCGATACGGCGACCGTCACGAGAGCGACCAACAGCGCGGCGGTCGCGCCTCGATGCCGTCGCCCGAAACGTGTTAACCGATCGAGTCCACGATCGGGTCGGGCCACGATCTCGTCGTCGCGCATCCAATTCTCGAGATCCTCGGCCAGCGATTTGGCGGTGGGATAGCGCCGAGCCGGATCGAGATGCAATGCCTTGAGGCAAATGGCTTCGAGTCGTGGGCAGACCTCGGGGCGACACACGCGCGGCGGCGGGAACTTTCCCACACGGATCTGTTCGCGAACATCGCGTTCTCGGCCATCGAACGGCGGCTGACCGACGATAATCTCGTACAAGGTGGCGCCCAGACTGTAGATGTCGCTCGCCGGTCCCACCACCGCATCGGCTGAAAGTTGCTCGGGACTGACGTATCCATAGGTGCCGCCTCGACGGCCGTCCGAGCCCCCATGGGTGGAGGATCGCGGCCGCATTGTCGCCTCGTTGGGAGCCCAGAATGTCGACGTTCGCTCAAACGAGGCGGCAAGTCCCCAATCGACGACAAACGTCTCGCCATACTTGCCGATCATGATGTTGGCGGGCTTGAGATCGCAGTGCAGAATGCCGACGTGGTGCGCATAGGCCACCGTGTTGCAGGCACGGACCAGATGTTCGAGCAACTGCAACAGAGTCCGGCCTCGGCGACGGTCGCGCAATGAGCCGTGCCGCCAACCGCGTTCGATTTCCCGTCGCGAATCCTCCGGCGACAAACCGGCCAGATGGCGATCCTCGGTATCCGTTTCAGCTCCGTCGCCGTGACATTCTTGGATCGCCTCTTTCAGTTCGCGGCCATGGATGAGGCGCATCACGTAAAACGGCCGACCACGCGAATCACGGCCGATACCGTACACAGGCACGATGCCGGGGTGATCCAGACGTCCGGTGATCTCGGCTTCGATCAGGAATTGAGCGACGAGCGCCGGGTCGCCCGCGCACGATTCGTTCATGAATTTCACCACGGCTTCGCGCTGCAACGCCTCATCCCGCCCCTGATAAAGCGCGCCCAGTCCGCCTCGACGGAACAGACGCAAACCTTCATAGCGGGCGGTGGTGACGGCGGAGTCCGGCGCGGCGTGGTCCACTGGGTCCCGAGCCACAGGATGGGCTGGAGCGAGCGGCACCGTGAGCGCCAACAGTTCGCCCAGGAAAGCGACCGCGTCGGGAAATCGCTCGCGGTACAACTGCGGCTCGATCACGTCGCCGCGACGACGCCGCAATTCCCATTCGACGGCCAACAGTTCCCGCAATAGATCGAGCCGTTTCTCAGCGGACGCCTCCGCGACATAATCCTCGATTCGCGGTTCCCGACCCGCGCGAAAATCCCGCTCAAATTGGTCGCATTGCTGGTCAAGCCAACCGCTATCCTGGAAGTCTTCGGCGGGTGTTTCAGAGGAAGCCATAGCGTGAAAAACCAGTCATCGGCAAGCAAGCGGGTTGGGCGGAATCCCACTGTCGATCGCACGCCATAAGGGCCGCCGACTCGTGGGCTCGGTGAACCGCGCCGCCGCCCGAAATCATGCGTTCGCCGAAACGCGGTCGGATTTTAGCCGTCCTCCCAGCGGGCGGCAAACGCGGGTCAGGGGAACTCGAACCGCAAACCGGCTAGGGCGGGAACTGTCACGAACGCGGCGACTACAATGGCGGACACGCATACGGGGCGATCCCGGCGTCAACGCGGAGCGGAAAAAAAAATATGGATAAGGACGCGGTCACGCAATGGCTTGGAGGTCTTGGAGCGGGCGATCCGCAGGCCGCTGAGCAGTTGTGGCGAACTTATTTCGAGCGACTTGTGAGGGTCGCGAGACGCAAGCTCGATCCGGGAGGCGCTCGGCACAGCGACGAGGAAGATGCGGCGTTGAGCGCGATGCACAGCTTCTACCGAGGCGCCCGCGATGGCCGCTACGCGCGGCTCGCCGATCGCGACGAGCTTTGGCGACTGCTCGTGACCATCACACTTCACAAAGTCGCGCGGCAACAGCGGGACGCGCGTCGGCAAAAACGCGGAGGCGGCCGGACCCGGGGCGAGTCGGCGTTCCTGCGGGTCGGTGAAGAGGAGGAGGCGCGGGGCATCGAACAAGTCCTGGCGAGCGAGCCAACGGCCGAAACGGCCGCCTTGCTGGCCGAAAACTTCAATCGGATGATGGACAAGCTCGACGAGGACTCTTTGCGGCGAGTCGCGCGGTTGAAGCTCGAAGGCCACTCCAACGAGGAAATCGCCGCGCAGCTCGACTGCACCGTTCGGAGCGTCGAACGGAAACTGCAACGGATCCGCAGCCGCTGGAAGGATGACGCATGAACTCGTCCAACACTGTCCCCATGGACGCCCCGCAAGCCCACATCCGCTTGCGAGTGCTGGACGCCAACGCCAACCGCGCGGCGGAAGGCTTACGGGTCGTCGAGGAATTCGCGCGGTTCGCGCTGAACGACGCGTTTCTCGCCGAACGACTCAAGCAATCGCGGCATCGGCTGGCGACCGCCGTCGCCGTCCTGCCACAGCTCGCTCGGCTCGCCGCACGCGACACGCCTGGCGATGTCGGCACGCGTATCTCCACTCAGGCGGAAAACCAACGCCCCACGATCGACGCTATCGTCGCCGCGAACTTGGAACGGGTGGAACAGGCGTTGCGTTGCATCGAGGAATACGCGAAAGGCTTCGCGCCGACGCTGGCGGTCGAGTCCGAAGCCCTACGCTACGACGTGTACACGCTCGCCGAACCACTGCAACGCGGCCTCAGCGCCCGCTCACGCCTACGAGCCGCCAGGTTGTACGTGCTGATCGACGGCGCCGAGCATGTCGATCAAATGGCCGAGCGCGCGGCGGCGATCCTCCAGGCCGGCGTCGATGTCGTTCAGCTACGCGACAAACGGCTGTCGGATCGCGAGCTACTCGACCGGGCGCGGGTGCTGCGGCGGCTCACGGCCAAGAGCCGCACGCTGTTCATCGTCAATGATCGGCCGGATATCGCGGCCATTTCCGAAGCCGACGGCGTACATGTCGGCCAAGATGAATTGACGGTCAAGGACGCCCGTCGCGTGCTCAGCCCCGCCCAGTGGGTCGGCGTTTCAACGCACGACCTGCGACAGGCTCAGGCCGCAATCAGTGATGGCGCGGATTATATCGGCTGCGGCCCGACGTTTCCCTCCGGCACGAAATCATTTGACCGCTTTCCGGGCTTGGAGTTCCTTCGGCAAGTGGCGGCGGAAATCGGGCTGCCCGCGTTCGCCATCGGCGGAATCGACACTGCGAACATCAGCGACGTGATGGCGACGGGAATTTCACGAGTGGCTGTCAGCGGGGCCGTTTGGCGAGCTACCGACCCGGCCGCCGCCGCCGCGGAATTAGCACGCCGTTTACGCGAAATTCACGCGACGGACCTTCCGAATTCCTAATCGGTCCGACAACTAGGTCGGTTCTTCCGTGTTCTGGTACGTTTCCAGGAACCGCGCGAGTCGGTGGAAGTCGCTTTCGGTCTTCACGTAGCGGACCACCGTGACGAGCGTTTTTTGGTCGATCAGCGATTCAAACGGCACGAAGTGCAGATCAAGCTGTCCGCTCACCGAAACCATAACGCCGTTGTGGCCATGGTCGACCAACGCCCGATAGGCGCCCACGCCCAATTGGCTGCCCAGTAGGACATCGAAGCCGTGCGGCTTCGCGCAGCGGCTCTCGTATCCCAGTTGCACGCCGGTGACTTTCCGCGACTTGCCTCCAGACCGCTCGGTGTAACGGCTGGAAATGATCTTCGCGAACATCCGGCCGAGATTCACTTCCGAAATCGCGATATGGTTGTGCGCGTCGCGAGCAATGCCTTTGAGGTACGAGTTCGGCAGTAGTTCCGCCAACCCTTCGGCCAACACGATCACGCCGAACCGTTTTCCCTCGGCCTCGCGAGCGAGCATCATCGACACGATACGGTCAACAACCCGGTCCAAATCCATGATCTCGCGGGTTTTGCGTTTCGTCACGCCGTCGACGTTTTCCTCGACCTCTTCCGTCTGGCGATACACGCCCTTGATGTCCTCAACGCTCAAGACCAAGCTGGCCTCGCCCGCGATCGCCGCTCCGTAGGCCAACCATCCCGCGCTTCGCCCCATCGTTTCCGCGATGAAGTAAGCCTGAGACGCTTCGGCATCGTACAGCAGATTACGGATTTCCGTGCCGAGCGTGTCGACGGCGGTGAAGTAGCCGAAGGTGAAGTCGATACCGAAATAGTCGTTGTCGATCGTCTTCGGAACATGCACCACCGGAATACGCGGCGCGCCAGCCGGTAGACGATCCTGGAACATTTTGAACTTGTTCGCCGTCTTCAGCGTGTCATCGCCACCGATCGAAATCAACGCGTCGACGCCGATCGACCGCAACGCCTCGTAGACGTTTTGCAGCGGTTGCCGACGCTTCGGATCGTCCAAGTGTTCCGGGGCCGAAATGCCTTTGCCCGGATTCGCCCGCGCCGTTCCGATCAGAATGCCCTGGCTGTTCCGCGACCGCTTCAGCACCTGGTGCGTCATCTCGATGTAATCTTCGCCGGCGATCAGCGGTTTGTCCGGCGAGTATTTTTCCAGCTTCGAGTAGCCGTGGCGAACTCCGACAACCCCCACACCGTGGCGAATAAACGAAACGGCCGCCGTGGAAATCACCGCGTTCGCCGCCGGAGCCGGTCCGCCCGCGAACAGAATAGCCACCTTGCGAATATTGGATTTGCCGGAGTTGTTCGTTTGAGTCATCGATGATCGTCCTCGCGCCTAATGATCCACCACGGGAAGCCGCCTGACTTCTCGGGGCAACTGGAAAGGGGAAAGCCAAGAGAAAAATCTCCCGGTCCGTTCCGCGCCAGAATGCCGCCTCGTCGTTTCATCGGAATCGTGAGGACGGATTCTAAAGGCAACTCGACCGCAAGCCAAGCGTCGCTGCGGATGTGTCCGCAAAGCGAACAGTGACAAGCAATTGGAACCGCTTGGCTAGGGGCAATTCAATTCCACAGACCGGCTTTAATGGAGCCGATCACGCCACTAGCGGCTTGTCGAGTTTTGAGTTTCCGGGGGAAGACGTATTTTCCCAATCCGTCGCAACGCGAGCAGGGGCAGCGACTTGGCAGGCATTTTGCTGACTGCTGGGCGCTACTATTGGAGCATGGTGCGTTCGACGAACGTCGTGTCCATGTTTCCTTCGACGAAATGGACATTTTGGAGCACGTCTTTGAGGAACGAGGCCGTTGTCGCGATCCCCTCCACCCGCAGTTCGTCCAATGCTCGAATCATGCAGGCGATTGCCTCAGCGCGAGTCGGCTGGTGAACGATCAGTTTGCCAATCATCGAGTCATAGTGGGCCGGAACAACGTATCCTGGGTGGGCGTGCGAGTCAAAGCGAACGCCGCGGCCGCCGGGGACGAACATTTGCGTGATTTTGCCGGGCGAAGGTTGGAAGTTCTTCGCGGGATTCTCGGCGTTGATTCGACATTCGATGGCGCAGCCCCGCAGGTGGACATCCGATTGCTGGAACGGCAGATGCTCGCCTGCCGCCACGCGGATTTGCGATTTGATCAAATCAATGCCGGTCACCATCTCGGTCACCGGATGCTCGACTTGGATCCGCGCGTTGACTTCGATGAAATAGAAGTTGTGGTCTTGGTCGACGATGAATTCGACAGTTCCAGCGTTGGTGTAATTGGCCGTTTTGATCATCCGCACGGCGGCCTCGCAGATCGCCTGCCGAGTCTTCATAGGCAGGTTCGAAGCGGGACTTTCCTCGATCAATTTTTGGTGCCGACGTTGGGTGGAGCAGTCGCGTTCCCAAAGGTGCACGGCGTTTCCATGATGGTCGGCGATCATCTGCACTTCGATGTGCCGCGGCTTCAAAATGTATTTTTCCAGGTACACGCCTGGATTGCCGAAGGCGGCTTGGGCCTCTTTCCGAGCCTGCTGGAGCGCGGAACTTAAAGCCAAATCGTTCGCGGCGACTCGCATCCCTTTTCCACCGCCACCGGCCGTGGCTTTGATGAGCACTGGAAAGCCGATTTCGTGGGCGACCCGCATCGCCTCGGCCTCGTCCTCGATCAATCCGTCGCTGCCGGGCACCACCGGAACTTTGGCCTCGCGAGCGATCGCCTTCGCGGTATTTTTGTCGCCCAGGGCCTTCATCGCTTCCGGAGTCGGACCGATGAAGTCGATCTTGCAGCTGCGGCAGACTTCATTGAAATGGGCGTTTTCCGACAAAAAGCCGTAGCCCGGATGTATCGCATCGACATTGCCGACCTCGGCCGCGCTAATGACTTGGTCGATCCTCAGATAGCTTTGCGCCGACTTCGCGGGCCCAACGCAGTAGGCCTCATCCGCGAGTTCCAAATACTGAGAGCCGCGATCGGCTTCGCTGAAGATGGCAACCGTCTCGATGCCCAGTTCGCGACAGGCTCGGATGACCCGCAGGGCGATCTCGCCGCGGTTGGCGATCAGAATGCGTTTGAACATGTGCGTGCGTTCTTCCCTTGTTTCGCGCGATGCGCGGCTCTACCCGCTTCGATGACGCGGAACGGCCGCCGGTCCCAGCGGCCCTCGATCGTTGACACTCTCGACTGCCCAAAGCGCACGCCCGGAAACCGGCGGCGGGGATGGCCTCGCTCGGATGCCTGCGACCGTACGCATCCGACAAGGCGCCTCGGCGCGGAACTATCCGGCCGTATCGACTTTGAACAACGGTTTGCCGAATTCCACAGGCGATTCGTCGTCGACCAATACGGCGACGATGCGGCCGCGAACCTCGGCTTGGATTTCGTTGAACACTTTCATCGCCTCGATGATGCAAATCACCGATTCGGGATTCACATGGGCGCCCACCTTCACGAACGCCTCGGCGTTTGGGTTAGGCCGAGCATAGAAGGTTCCGACCATCGGGCTTTTCACGACCACCACGCTCGCGCTGTCAGCGGCGGAAGCGGCCGCACCGGCCGCCGCCACGGCAATTGGAGCGGCGACTGGCGACGGAGCGACCGTCACCGGCGGGGCCGCAAGTCGAATCTCACCCGTTCCGCCCCGACAAAGACGGATTTTTTGCTCGCCTTCCTCCAGGTCCACCTCGGTCAGCTCATGTTCCTTCATCAGTTCGATGAGGCTGCGGACCTTGTCCAGATCGAAGACACTCCCGTGCGATGGCTTGGAAGCCGTCATGTATTTTCCACTCCTCGTCGCCCGCCGACCGATCGTTGCGGCGGAGCGATCGTGTTGAATCTCATTCCGATCCAAAATCTAAGGAACACCGTTCCGCCAGCGGCATGTCACTCACGTTCCACCGAACGCTGGGTCGAATGCGTCTAGCGACGACGCTCGCGAACCGGCCGCCCAACTCAATACGGCCCTCGCGAGGCGATTCGCAAAGTCAATCGTGACCTAGATTTTGGGGCGGAATTCTAACTTTGGCCGTCGGCAACGTCAAGGCAACCGCCGTCGCCTTGGTCGCGACGCGGGAAATGCTAAACTGCCCCAGCCGCCGCAAAGTTTTGTTCTTTTGGGAGCTTCGCATGACACCATCCGGCTCGCCGTGGATTGTGAACACGACCGCGGACAACTTCGCCCAGGACGTGTTCGAACGGTCGCGGGAAACGCCCGTGGTGGTCGACTTTTGGGCCGAATGGTGCCAGCCCTGCCGCCTGCTGGGACCGGTGCTGGAAGGTTTGACCACCGAGTTGGCGGGCCAATTTGTGTTGGTCAAGGCGGAAACCGAGAAAGTGCCGGCGGCGGCGGCCGAGTTCAACGTCGACGGCATCCCCGCCGTCTACGCTGTTGTCGATGGCGAGGTGGTCGACTATTTCGTTGGGGCCCAGTCGCGGGAAACAATTCGCGGTTGGTTGGAGCGCGTCTTCGTGGCAGCCCAGTTGTCGCGAGCCAAACGGTTCGAACAGCTGGAGCCGGGGCGAGCCGAGACGATCTATCGGGAGTTGCTGCCGAAGCTACCCAACGAGTGGAGTGTGCCGATCGGCTTGGCTCGGGTGCTTGCCAGCCAACGCCGCGATGCCGACGCCCGCGAGATACTCGATCGCTTGGCCAAACGAGGCTTTCTCGAACCCGAAGCCCAGAAAGTTCTCGCCGAGTTGGAATTGCGGGCCGGGGCGGTATCAGGCCCTGGATTGGAAGCCTGCCAAGCCGCCGCTGCGGCCAACCCCGACGATCAACAAGCTCAACTGGCCCTCGGCGAAGCGCTCGCCGCCAGCGGCGACTACGCGGCGGCACTTGCCGTGTTCCTCCAAATAATTCCTCGGGACCGGGCCGGAGCCGGGGAGCGGGCTCGACAGTTGATGGTTGACATCTTCCGTGTACTGCCCGCCGACAGCGAATTGGTGCGCGAGTTCCGCCGCAAATTGGCCTCAGTGCTGTATTAAACACCCTTCGTCGCCAACGGACGCGATTGGCAACGGCGCGGCCGCTGATCCTCGCCGTAACCATGCCCCGCCGAGAACCCCATCGGCTGGCGGAGGTCTGGCGTAAATCCGTCATGAGGCCCGGGAAAATCACCGCAAATCTGTATCCGGAATTCTTGACTCGCGGTTAGAATCACCGATCAACTTCCTGAGCGGCGTCCTGTCGGGCGAGGAAGTCGGCAAGCGTGTCGCCATCTTTTCTGGGAGCCCCGTCGTGAACGCGGCGCGGCGGGCCGCCCGCCTTTGAGCGTCTTCATCAATCGCCGCGTCTGAACTGAGGAAAGGGTTTTTCGAGCGATGGTTTCTTCGCGTTTTTCAGTGTTGGCCTTGCGTGGCACAGCGGCGACCGCCGCGATCCGCCGATGCCTGGCCTTCCAAGTTGTCGCCTGCTCGGTAATCGCTTCGCTGCTCGTGGGATGCGGCGGCGGGAGCGTGGATGGGCGTTATGGCCTCACGGGCAAAGTGACCCTGAAGGGTCAACCGCTCGCCAAGGGCACGATCGAGTTCAGCGCCTCTCAGGGCGGCGGTCCGCTGACTGGCGGCACGATCGAAAACGGGCAATACACCATTGCCGCCGAGTCTGGTTTGAAGCCCGGCACGTACACCGTGAAAATCTCCTCGGTCGAGGAAGCGGGCGGCGGTGCGCAGGCCGCTCCCGGCCCGGAAAGCGCCACCCAGGTGGGCAAAGAACTGATTCCGGCTGACTTCAACGTCAACAGCACCAAGACGGTCGAAGTCAAAACGAGCGGCAACAACTTCGACTTCACGATTCCATAACGCGGCTTGTCCTTCGTCCTCGACTGTGATTCTCGGTTCGTTCCTCATCTGGTTGGTTTCTTCATTCTCTCTTCCTGTTCTTCGGAGGTTTTCTTATGTCGCGAGTTCGTTCCCGGACGGGCTTCACGCTCGTCGAACTGTTGGTGGTAATCGCCATCATTGGCGTGTTGGTCGCGTTGTTGCTTCCCGCCGTGCAAGCGGCTCGCGAAGCGGCTCGACGCACCCAGTGCCAAAACAATCTCAAGCAAACCGGCATCGCCATGCAGAACTTCCATGATGTTCATCTGGCGCTGCCCGCCGGCATGGGCCCCAGCGGTTGCTGCTGGGGAACGTGGCAGGTCTTGATCTTGGAATTCGTCGAGCAGAAGAATCTGTTCGACCTGTATCAAAACTGGGGTGGGAACGACTCGACCGGCGCTCGCTACAGCGGCGCCCCGAACACCACCAACGTCTGCAACAAGCGGTTGAATTCGTTTACCTGCCCAAGCGACCAGAATAACAGCCCGTTTGGCGGTCTGACGAACCACAACTACGCGGTCAATTTCGGCAACACAAGCTACGGACAGCAGGCGAACCTGAACGGTGTGGTCTTCGGCCAAGCGCCGTTTGGAATCAGCACCAACACGGTCGACAACCGGTTCAAGGGAAAGAATTTCGCTCACTTGACCGACGGCACCAGCAACACAATCCTGGTTGCGGAAGTGCTCCAAGGTCAAGGGTCGGATTTGCGGGGCTTCACCTGGTGGGGCGATGCGTCCAACTTCACAACCTATCTGGCGCCAAATAGCCCCTTGCCGGACCGGATTTACACCTCGGGATATTGCAACAATCAGCCGATCCGCAAACTTCCATGCGCCGTGTCTTCCACAACCGATCCGACGATGTTCGCGGCCCGCAGCCGCCATCCAGGCGGTGTGCAGGTCGCCATGTGCGACGGTTCCTCGCGGTTCGTCTCGCAAACGATCGACATCAACATTTGGCGGGCGATGAGCACCGCGCAGGGCGGCGAGGCCTTTTCGCAGCCATAACCAGCCGCTAGCAAACCCGCTCTCCCAGCGTGGCTGCCCGTTCGGCTCGGACGATGAATCTTGAACGACGGACTCAACAGTCCGTCGTTTGTCGTTTCTTAACCTTCATCATTACGACGATCCATCTCCCGCACTATCGACTTCCCGGTCCCTCGCGAAGCACCACGAAGGAACGCTTCGCCGATTCGCCGATGAGACAGTGATCGAAGTCGATAATCGATAACCATCGCTCATAAAGCGAGCTCAGTCGAACACCTGAGCGCCCTGGCGACGACGATGCATCGAAGTCGGTGGAGCGATACGTAAACCGATCATGCGACGGACTGCAAGGTCGGTCGCACAGGCCCGAGCGAGCCACTTCAGTGGGCTCGCGCATGCCGCTTGGCGCGCGGGTCGCCGGCGGCCTCCTTGCGGCCCGTCACGGGATCGATCCGCAAGACGCAGGGATGGCCAATCGGGCCAGTCGACTCCGTCACGTCGTGTCCCAACGCTTTCAATCGAGCGATCACGTCCACGCCCGCCTCCGGATTAATGGAAAGGCTGCCGAGTTTGGCGGGGGGCTGGCTGAACGAGCCAATGTGGTGTGCCGTGCTGTACCGTGGCAACGTCACAGCCTGGGCTGGCGAGCGTGCGAAATCGATCGTCGCCAGCAGCATTTGCAGGGAGACTTGGTCCTGCAAGTCACCGCCCGCCACGCTGACCGCCAACACCGGACGGCCGTCTTTGAGCACAATCGTCGGCGTAAGCGTGATCCGCGGCCGCTTGCCTGGCAGCACTTCATTCGCATGGCCCGCTTCCATCGTGAGGCTGCGGAGTCGGGAACCGAGCTGCACGCCCGTATCGCCCGCGGTGACTCCGCCCCAGCCACTGGGCGTCGCGGCCACCACATTGCCAAAACGATCGGCGACAAGACAGGTCGTCGTGTCCCGCTGTGGGCCGCCGGTTCCCGCCGCCTGCTTCGCGGCTGGCGGCTTGAGCGGACTGGCGGTGAGCGGCTCACCCGGCCGCAACTCGCGGGAAGCCCGTCCCCGGTCGATCAGCGACCGCCGCGTCTCGGCGTAAGACGGCGCCAACAACTCGCGGAGCGGCACGTCGGAGAAAAGTGGATCGCCGTAGTAAGTGTCCCGGTCAGCGAGCGCCAGCTTCAACGATTCCACCGCCAAATGCACGCACTGAGGATCGGTTGGCCCGAGCGGCGACAGTTCGAACCCTTCCAACAATTGCAGCGTCTGTAGCAACATCGGCCCCTGTGTCCAAATGCCGCACTTCACCACGCTAAGCCCGCGATACTCGCCCGTCACCGGTTGCTCGACGCGCGTGGTGTGCGTGGCTAGGTCGGCGTACCGCAAGAGCCCTCCCGATGCCCGCGACCACTTGTCGATTCGCCACGCGATCGGTCCACGATAGAAGTGGTCGGCGACTCGCCGTAGCCCTTGCCTGCGATCGCTCGCCGTCTTTTCGACATCGATCAATTCCCGGATCGTCTTCGCCAAATCGCCACACCAGGGATCTGTGCGATTTCCCAGCGCGGCCAACATCGGCTGCGCCGCTCGCGAAAACGTGATGGTGCCGTAGCGATCGAGCGCCGTGAGAATGGCGTCAAGCGCCGCTGGCACGGCCGCCGGTTCGATTCCTGTGGGCGGAATTCCTCCCTTGGAAGCGAAATGCTCGCGGGTCGCCAACCGCGGCGCGACGCCCTGCCCTGCCAGCACCTCGACCGTCCGCCGCTCGCCGTCGTACACCAACCACGGCACTTCGCCGCCGAAGCAAAAGTTGCCTGGGTCGATGACCGACAGCACCAACAGCGTGGCGGCGGCCGCATCGACGGCGTTCCCGCCGTCTTTCAACACCGCGATCCCCGCCTCCGCCGCTTCCGGCCCCGGTCCGCCCGCGACGACAACTCCCTGACTTCCCTCGGCCCGCCACGAGTCCTCCGCGGTAACGGCCGCTGGCGCCAACGAGTGGCTCGAAAAGAACTCGGTCGACCACACACTTGCGACCGCCAAGAGAATCAACAATCGAACGCTCAACCGCATGAGTCATGCTCCGTTGGAAAGTCGCCTCTTCGCGCGCACAGGGGGACTATTGGGGGGAAACGAGGATCGTTGGCCGAAGAACATCAGATTGGAAGGCCTTCGTCCCCTGCAACCGTCGAGTGGACGAGGCGCGAACCATTAAAACCTCAATACGCCTCCAACGACGACATGGTCGACTCGGCCCAGCAGTTCGACGCCACAGAGCGGGGCGTTGTCGCTCTTCGATTTCAGTTGCCGGGAGGCGACGGTCCAGCGGGCTTGCGGGTTGATGATCGCGATATCGGCGTCGGCGCCTGGACGCAGCGTGCCTTTGGGGATGCCCAGGATCCGGGCCGGATTGCAGGCGAGCCGAGCGATCGCGGCCGGCCAGTCGAGCAGTCCGGGCACAACAAGGTGCATGTTGACGAGCGCGAGCGTCATCTCCAGCAGGTTCATGCCGAACGGAGCTTGGTCAAGCTCGCGCATTTTCTTCTCGACCGCTCGAGGCGCGTGGCCGCTGGCGATCACGTCGATCGTGCCATCGGCGAGTCCCGCCAGCAGGCTTTCGACGTGGTCGGACGATCGAAGCGGCGGATTCACTTTGTAGTGGGAATCGAAGGTCCGCAGCCGTTCGTCGGTGAACACAAGATTGGCGATGCCAACCGACGCCGTGACTTTCACGCCACGGGCCTTCGCGCGACGGACCAGTTCCACGGCGCCAGTCGTCGAGATGTTGACGAGATGCAGTCGGCCGCCGGTGGCCTCGGCTAATCGCAAGTCGCGGCTGGCCGCCAGTTCCTCGGCGGCGGCGGGGATGCCGGGCAAGCCAAGCACAAGGGAGGTGCGGCCCTCATGCATAACGCCGCCATGAGCGAGTTCCAGCACTTCGGGGCGGTCGAAGATCGGCCGCTTGAACATAAGGCTGTACTCGAACGCGCGGCGAAGCAGGTCTGTGTTGTGGATCGGCCGCGGCGCGTCGCTAAACGCCACGGCTCCGGCTTCCACCAGCGACCCCATTTCCGCCAGTTCCTTCCCGTCGCGGTTCTTGCTGACGCAGCCCACGACGTAGACGTTGACGTTGCGGGCCCGAGCCGCCTTTTGCCGCACAAACTCCACTCCGGCCTGCGTATCGATCGGCGGCTCGGAATTCGGCAGGCAACCGATCGACGTGAAGCCGCCAGCGAGCGCTGCGGCCGTCCCCGTTTCGATCGTCTCGTCTTCCTCGCAGCCTGGCTCGCGCAATTCCACGTGGGGATCGATCAGGCCTGGCGCGACAATGCAATCCGAGGCGTCGATGATTTGGCAATCGCCCGTGGCCTTCATATCGAAGCCGGCGATCCGCCCCTTGTCCACCAGCACATCCGCGACGCGGTCGACCCCCTGGCTGGGATCGATGACGCGGCCGTTTTGAATCAGCAAACGTTCCATCCGACTTACGCTCCCTGGCTGGTGACAAGCCACAGCACGGCCATCCGCACGGCAAGTCCGTTGGTGACTTGATCGAGGATCACCGACTGCGGGCCGTCAGCGACATCGGGGGTGATCTCGACGCCGCGGTTGATCGGGCCAGGCGCCATGATGAGGATGTTCGGTTTGGCCCGCGCCATCCGTTCGCGGTTCATCGCGTACAGCAGCGCGTATTCGCGGACCGAGGGAAAAGGCCGCGTCGTCTGCCGTTCGAACTGCACCCGCAGGAGATTCAGCACGTCGCAGCGGGGCAGGATGTCATCCAGGCTGTAAGCCACTTCCACCCCGAACGATTCCCACGCCCGCGACACCAGAGTCGCCGGCCCGCAAACAATCACGTGGGCCCCCAGCCGTTTCAGGCCCCAAATGTTGGAACGCGCCGTGCGGCTGTGGGCGATGTCGCCCACCAAGGCCACCGTCAAGCCTTCCAGCGACCCGCGATGCTCGCGGATCGTCATGATGTCGAGCAACCCTTGCGTCGGATGCTCATGAGCCCCATCGCCCGCGTTGATCACCGAACACTGCAAGTGATTCGACAAAACATGGGGCGTTCCCGGCGACACATGGCGGATCACCAAAGCGTCGACGTTCATCGCTTGGATGTTCTTCGCCGTGTCAATAAACGTCTCCCCCTTCGACAAACTGCTACTCGACGCCGCGAACTCGACCGTGTCCGCGCCCAACCGCCGAGCGGCGAGCGAAAAACTGGTGCGGGTCCGCGTCGAGTTCTCAAAGAAGAGATTGCAGGTCGTCTTGCCCGTTAGCAGCGGAAGCTTCGACCGACATCCATTCGTGGCTCGCTTGAAACGCGCGGCCGTGTCGAGCACACAGAGGAGCTCGGCCGCCGACAAACTTTCCAGATCCAACAGATGACGCCGCTTCCACAGCGAAGGCGCCGGGCCGAAGTCGGCCGCCACTGCATTCATGGAACACCTTTCCCGCCGCGATTCCAGGCGGCAAACTACCGAATCATTCGCCATCCCGCCGACTGGCCCTACGCGGCGGCGGCGATTCTAACCGTCGCTAGGGGAGAATGACGAGTAGGCTGCGGCCAATGGCGAACAGAGTGGCGAAAGAAGCGGGCCGCGCGACGACACTCCGCCGCTGGCGGTTCGCCGACACATTGCCGTCCGGCGGTTACACGTTCCTGGCCGGAGTCGACAGTCAGCCCGACACGATCCTGACATGCCCCTGGCATAAACCACACCTTCGCAAGGTTGCAACAATGTCCCGCCGAGGCTGCCTCCATGTGACGCCGTCCGTCGATCAACTGCCCGAGTCGCCACTGCGGCAGTGGCTCGACGCCGCCTGCGCCGACGGCCGCTTGGCGATCGTCGCGCTCAATGACCCACGCTGCCAACTCCTGGTTGAACTGCTTCCCAGCGACGAGAGCGCGTCCCGCCCGCGACTACGCTGGACGGCTTTCTGTCCGCCATCGCCGACTTCGATCGCGGATGTGACGCCACCGCGACCGTGTAATCCGCCTTCCATGGACGCGACTCCCATGCCGTCAAAGACACCACGATTCCAATGGACATTTCCGCACGACGCGCCACCGGAAACGCTCGAATTTGCCGCTCAATCCCTGCTGCATATCACAAGCTTGGAGCGGGAATTGGCTGGAACTCGCGTTGCCCTGCGTGAGGCTCAATCGGCGATCGCGGCCGCCCGCGCTGCCGCCAGCACCGATTTTCTTACCGGCCTCCGCACGAGGCAGGACTGGGAAACCCGGTTCGCGGACGAACTACGTGAACGGCCCTCCGTTCAGGTGATGGCAACGGCGGAAACCGATGGCGAACCGCCACTCCCCTGCCCTTCCCACCTGACCATTCGGCCGCCCAAGTTCACGGATCAACCATCGCGTCATTGGGCGGTCCTCGTGCTCGATTTGGACGGATTGGGGCGGATCAATCGAGCTGGCGGGATGGAAACGGGCGACCAATGTCTGCGAGTCGTCGGAGAACGACTCCGCGAGGCGGCGGGCCAAGGGCAAACCATCGCGCGATGGGGAGGTGATGAATTCATCGCCGCATGGCGTTCCAAGTCGCGCGATGCCGCTCAAGTGGAGGCCCAGCGACTGCACGCCGCGATCGCTGACTTGCAACTTCGCGATCTGCCCACCACTCACCCTTGCACTCCCCCCAACACTCATCTCGCTAATCCATCGTCCAAACCAATCGACACTCCCTCTTCCACCCCACGAAACGTCCAGACTGGTAGCGACGCGTCCTGGTCGACCGATCGGATTCAGCCAAACCACATTACCTCCAGCGGCGGTTGGGCCTGGGGTCCCGTCGAACTTCTTGGCGAATCGCTGCCGGTCGGCGGTGCCGTCGCCGAGCATCCGCTACGGCACCTGATGCGGGCGGCGGAACGAGCGCTCTTTCGCGCGAAAGATCGGGGTGGAATGCGCCTGTTCGAATCCCGTTGACTCTTTTCGCCAAAAATCCAGGGAGGCAACCCGAAAAGCCTCAAGGATTCACGTGAATATTCCGATTCTAGGGCCTGTAACGGTCAGCTAAACCAGGATGGTTACGCGAAATTTAACGCGAGGCTCCGATGGTCCGACTCTTCCACCGCTCAACTCGTCACCGCTCAGCGCTCGTTTCCTCCGCCTTGCTCGCGGTGGCGGCCTGCTTTTTAGGTGCCAGCACCGGTTGCAACGCGATGCGTGGCGTGAACGCTCCCACGGATCTCCTGGCTTCCAGTTCCGTCAATCGCCCTCAAGCGATCGACATGACCGCCATGAACCGGACCGCGCCGCCCCAATTCGCCTCACCCCAGGCGGCATTTGCCGGTCAGGGCGGGCCACAAACGGGAATGGCGCAGCCCGGTATCACGCAGCCTGGAACGCCCCACGCGGCTCTGCCGAATGCGGGTTCGACGCAGCCAGGCATGCCTACCAACGCGATCCCAGGGGCAATCGCCCAGGTTTCCCACGCCGCCCCACTCCCCAACGCTTGCCAAGTGGTCATCAAGGACGCC
>JBJTOW010000106.1:0-11196 GCA_046074805.1 Planctomycetota bacterium
CTGGAAGTCCGTCGTACGAAATGCGGAATGCGAAATGCGGAATGCGGACTGGCTACGTGTATTCCCGCTGGCGGAAGATCGCGAGGCCGATCGCCAGCAAGCCGCAACTTGCCGACCATAACGCGAACTGGGCGACTTGGCCTGAGACGGGCAAGAACACTTCGGGGTCCAGTAAACCTCGGAACCGCAGATCCAACTCTTCCGCCGCCGCGAAGATCTGGCACCGCGAATAAAACGAAATCGTCAGCCGCTTGGCGATCCCGGGCAAATTGCCGACCAGCGTTTCCAGGAACAACGCGTAGGCCAACGCCAATAGCGTCGCGCGTTGAAACAGCACGCTGAATAGCAGAAACAACGCGCTATAGGCGATCGACGTCGCTAAGATGCTCGGCCAGAGCACGGGCCAAGCGGTCCTTCCCGCCGAGCCCGCGAGCCAACAGATCGTCGCCAGACCGCCCATCGACCACGCCACGGCTGGAACCATCGAAGCCAACGCCTTCGACGCGAACACCAACGATCGCGGCAACGGCGACACCAACAAGTACACCAGCGTCCGCTCTTCGCGATCCGACGCGATGCCCGCCGTCCCGTAAGAGAGGCAAAAAACGGGCAACAACAACGAAGAAAATAACGTCAGAAACACCTGCTCGGTGAATTCGGCCGGCGAGCGATCGCGGCGATGCGCCCACGACATCACCGCCACGCAGGCGAACCCCAACAATACCAAGCTCACGACCGTCTGCCGCGACTTCACCAGCCGCCGCATCGACACCCAAAACAGGCTCACGGCCGCTGAACACTCACCAAGCATGCGCCACCGCCCGCATCAGATAATCGAACACCGCCTCGGTGGACGCGTCGAGCACTTCCAATCGCTCAATGTCCACGCCTTCCCGCGCGACAAGCTCGGCGAACGCCCCGTAAAACTCCTTCACCCGCTCTACCCGCAAGACCAGCTCGCGGGCCGATTCGAGTTCCACCCCCAACACCCGCGGCAGTCCCAGCAACAACACGGCAAGCCGCCTCGCGTCGGGTGCGGAAATGCGGATCCGCGCCGGGAAGGCGTCGAGCATAGCGCGAATTTCGCTCAGCGGTCCCGACGCCAACAGCCGCCCGCGACACACAAATAAAATGCGGTCCGCCAACGTGTCGAGCTCGTCGAGAATGTGGCTCGACACCAAGATCGCCTTCCCCGACGCCGCTAACTCGCGAAATAGCCGGCACATCTCCACGCGGCCCACCGGATCGACGCCGTTGAGCGGCTCGTCGAGCACCAACAGCTCGGGTTCGTGAACGAGCGCCTGCGCGAGCTTCACCCGCTGCCTCATGCCTTTGGAATAAGTCGCGACCGGCCGGTCCGCGCGGTCCGCCATGCCGACCCGCTCTAATACCCGCTCGACCCGCTCGCGCGTCTCCCGTCCCGAAAATCCGTGCAGCCGCGCCATCACGCGAACAAAAGACCGTCCCGACATCTCCTCGTACATCGCGTCCAAGTCGGGACAATAGCCAATGCCGCGTTTCGCCGCCGCTGACCACGCCGCCCGCCCGCGAATCTCCACCCGTCCCAGGCTCGGCCGCAACTGGCCCGTCAACAGCTTGATCAGCGTGCTCTTGCCGGCGCCGTTGTGACCGACCAGTCCCGTGATTCCCGGCTGCAATCGAAACGAAACGTCGTTCAGGCCGATCACCGGCCCGTACCATTTGCAAACCTTGTCGAACACACAGAGCGGCGCTCGCGCCGCGCTGTCGGAGCTCGCGGCCACTCCGGCCGCCTCAGCCCGCGTCGCGTCACTCATGGCACCACCCTTGTCGCGCGAAGACGCGGGAGCACCGCCAGAATCGAAAGCGCACACACCGACGCCGCCACAATCATCGATGGATACAGCAGTTCCAGTTCCCGTGGACGGTCCGCCGCTCCGAAACACCACGTGCCGACCAATCGCACATCCCGCCAAAGGCTAAGCAACAGCCACATGCGGTTGCCGGTCGCGTCGCGGAGCATTTCGCCTGTCGCAGGCAACAACAGAAAAACTCCCACCCACGCCATCACCAGCGGCACCGTCCGCGGCAGCCAAGACGCCAACGCGAACAAAAGACAGCTCAGCACGGTCGCCAACGCCAAACCATAACCAAGGATTCCGCGCAAAATTGTCAGGTTTTCGCGAAAGTACTGCATCGACTCGGTGAGCAAACCATATTCAACGTAAAGCACAAGCGCCGGCAGCGTCGTCGTGAGCGACACCAGAAATCCGACCGACAACAGCTTGCCGACCAAATAGTGCCAACGCCCGATCCGCCGCGCCAAATAGAACGACATTCCGCCCGACCGAATGTCGTCGCCGACGAGCGTCGCGCCGGCGAACGCCAGCAGTAACATCGTCACCGTCCCCTGCGCGAACATAAAGTCGCGGTACGTTTCGCCTGTCCCCGTCGCGTTCGCCAAAATGCCGTCGACAAACCGGCGAAATCCAGGGTTCTGCGTCGTCAGTTGGGCCTTCAAATAAATCGTCGCGAACATGAACAGGAAGCTCAGCGACGCCAGCCCGAGAAAAATCCAAAACACTTTACGCCGTAGCACGAGCACTAAACCGGTGCGGGCGATCGGCCACCATCCCAGCCAGGACCACGTCAACTGCTCGGACCAGCCCCGGTAACGGATCTCTTCGAGCGTCATGAGAGACCCCTTGGCGAATTGGCCAGCGCAGCGGATCGGTCGCTTGCGCTGCCAATCAGGCGATGATACACAGCGTCCAAATCCTCTTCCTCCGCCGATAGTGTTTGCAGCGTGACGCCTTGGGCCATCGCCGCCACGAAGAACTCGCGGGTCCGCCAGTCCGTCGGCACGATCACGCGCGCCTCGCCGCCTGTCACCGCCGCAGGGCCTGTCACCAACGGATCTTTCGAATTCGCTGGTTCGGTCCGGCTGACGCCGTTCAGATCGCTCGGCCGCTCGCCTGGAAGTTCGCCTGGCAGTTCGCCCGGAAGTTCTCGCACCAGTTCACGGTAAGCTTCGATTCGCACACCATGGGTGCGCAGCGATTCCAGGAACGCGCCGCCGGCCCCATCCCAACGCAAGCGGTAGCCGCGTTGACGTGCGGCCCGCAGCGTTTCGATCCGACCTACGCTTAGCACCCGACCTTGATCCAGGATGATCGCCGAGCCACAGACACGTTCGATGTCGCCCAGCAAATGGCTGGCGAGCAACAGCGACTTGCCGGGACGCTTGGCGAGTGTGGCGAGCAGGTTGAGCATGGCCGAACGGCCTTCGGGATCCAGTCCCGAGGTCGGCTCGTCGAGCAGCAGCAAATCCGGATCATGGACAAGCGTCGCCGCCAGCTTCAATCGCTGGGACATACCGAGCGAATACTGATCGAGCCGTCGGTATCGGGCGTCTTCAAGCCCAAGATGCGAGAGCGTTTCGTGGGCGCGGCGGAGCGCCTGTCGGCGGGGCATGCCGCACATTTCGCCCGCCAACGCGACATACTCGATGCCGTTGAGTCCGGGAATCAACGCGTTCCGGTCAGGCATGTAGCCGACGCGGCTCCGCAACCGCATCCCCGCCGTGCGCGCGTCCAGTCCGAGCACTCGGGCTTGGCCTTGCGTCGGCCGGATAAGGCCGAGCAGGATTTGCATGAGCGTCGATTTGCCGGCGCCATTTTGTCCGACCAAGCCGATCGGCCCGGCTTCCAACCGCAGGTCGACATCGGTGAGCGCGCGGAACGAACCGTACCAGTGCGAGACAGCGGCGAGTTCCAAAACGAGCGGCATGAGGAAAAGCGTGTGGGGAAAATCGTTCGAGGTGGCGAACGCGAATCGTGGATTACTCGGGGACGAAATCCGACACCACCGTCGCCTGCCGAACTTGCCGCGTGTCCCCTTCGTAGACGCGAAGGACCGACTGCAAACCGCGGAGCGGCACCGGATAGGGCGGCGATGTCATCCGCTCGCCAGGGTCGTCCGTCCCGTTCGCCCCGTCGTCGTCCAGGCCGTTTGTGCCCGGTCCGTTGTTCTCGAAGTGGAACGACCACGTGTCGTAAAACGGCTGCTCATTCGCGGCGGGAATGCCGGACTTCAATTGCGGAATTCCCGAAAACGT
This sequence comes from Planctomycetota bacterium, assembly GCA_046074805.1. Classification (GTDB taxonomy): domain Bacteria; phylum Planctomycetota; class Planctomycetia; order Pirellulales; family Pirellulaceae; genus CAIXSC01. The sequence continues at coordinate 4,097 of JBJTOW010000106.1, forward strand.
CGACGCCGCCAAGGCGTTCCAATTGGTGCCATGACGCCGCGAATAGAAGAGATCGACGAATGCGCCGCGACTGACCGGCGCGGCGATCGCCAATGCCGGCGTCCAGGCATTGTCCGACGGAACAACTCCCAAGCCCGTCGCGCTGCCGACCAGCGCTGTTGGATCAAAAGCCCGCAGATCGAACGCGAGGACCGACGACAGAATTACGTCTTCGCCCTGGCGGGTGCCGCTGAGCGGTATCAATTCCAGCCGCGTCGCGCTGAGCGGATTGGTGTCCACGGCGAACGGCAGCGAGGGAGGCGGGGCCAGCGAGTAACTTCCACCCGATTGGAACACCGTCGGATGCCGCAGGAATCGGTTCTCCGGTTGAGTCAGATCGGCCAATGAATTCGCATAGACGTGGATCGCCAACTGATTGTTGCCGGTCGGCACGCGGACAAACCGTACAGAGATATCCACTTCGTTATGGATCTGCCTTATATGCTGCGCAAGCGTTTGCAGGTCGGATTGATTCGTGACGTTGTAACTGGCCGCACCCGTGAAAGCGGCCGGCAGTTGGAACCACGGCCCGCCGGTGGGACCATTGAGGCTGGGATTGACGAGCAGCACGCGGCGATGCAGCACGCGGCTGGCCGTTTCGTCCGGCGTCAGGTTCCCGTCTTGGTTGAGGTCCTGGTACTGTGCCCACCAGACGATTTCCGCTTCGGGCGAGGAATCGCGAATCAAGCCTGTGAACGGCAACGAGTAGCGGCCGGCGAACTGTTCGACATCGTTACGGGCGGTGAAGCAGACGACGTCGTCGACATCTCCCTCGACGGTTCCGGTTCCGTCCCACCCGGCTCCTTCGCGATAGTGAAAGTACCCCGCGCCCTGTTCGATCCGCGCGAACGGGCGCATTGGCACCGTGACGTTGTCCAAATCGGATTGCAGCCGCAACGCGGCGCTGCGCAACTGCCCCGAAACCTCGATCACCGCGCGGCCCATTTGCACCCGCTGGCCAATCCACTCGAAAATCGTGACGAGCGCCAGCATGACGATCAAAGTCACGGTCAGCGTGACCATCATCTCAACCAGCGTGAACGCCGAGCGGCGCGGGGACCGCGGTAGCCGAAGGTTCATAGCGAGAACTGCCTCTGCGTCAGAGTAACTCATTCGATCTGCCGTCGGATCAGGATCGCTCGGTCGACATTGTGATCCTCGCCCGCTTCAAAGGCGACCGGTATCGAGCGGTCGATCAAATAAAACCCGCGGTGCCGCTCGATGCTTCCCGTATCCGAACCCACCTCGGCGGCCAGTCGTAAACCGTCGACGTGCGCGGCATCCGTTCCTGTCGGATTCGGCTCCACGTAGAAATAGCCCACGGTGATCCACATGGCGTACACGTTCGAGTGGTTCGTCACCAGATTCGATAGCCGGTTGATGCCACGGTAGGCGAAGTACGGATTGCGGCTGGCATTGTCATAAGCCTGTCCAGAGACCGAGGCGAACAGCGGTTTCACCGCGCTGCTCACCGAGCCGTTGCCGCTCGTCGGATCAGGCCGCAGCAATCCGACTTCGATCCCCGTCTTTCGCATGTCCAAAATATTGGGCATCAAGTCGGACGACGTGGAATCGCGGAAAGGATTGGCGAAAATCGTCGGGTAGCTGCCGAACTGCGACGCGACGTATCCGCGGCGGCTGCGCACGAAATGGTCGTTGAAGAATTGCGTGTTGTCGTATTCGGGAAATCCGTGGGCGAGCGCCCGCCACTCGCGGAAATCGAAAATCGTGTTGATGTTCATCCGCCCCGGCTCGCGGAACCGGCTCAACCGGTTGAATGGCGGACGGAATGTGGCGCCTTCGATCAACATGCTGTTGCTGAACGCCGCCGAGTGATACCACTTTTCGACGCCGACGAACGGCGACGGCGTCTCCACGTGGTCGAACAGCCGATAGTAACCTGGGGTTTCCGTTTGCGGTGTACTAGGCGAATCGAGGAAGAAGTTCAACAAATACGAATACGGCTCGCGGCCGGCATCTGGTGAATTGCTGGTAGCGCTGCCGTTATAGATCTGCCGATTGCCCGGCGACATGCCAAATTCCAGGCAGAGCCGTCCTGGCGCCGATTTCGGCACCAACATCAGTTCCAGCGGATTCGCATACGGCCGATTGTTCCAAGCCAGCCATGGGAAAGGCTGAGCGGCCGTCGTATCTGGCGCTCCTTCATAGCCCGGCGTCGGCACAGTCGGCTGGTCGCTCGCCGTGTAGTTCACGAATCCCAGCGTGTGCATCAGTTCACAGGGAAAGCAGCGGTCTACCAGGTTCATCGCCCCACGCCGCGGCGCGGTCGAGAACGGCGGCCAGAAATTGCGGTCGACGTTGGCACCCGCTGCGCGTTGCCCACGTTCACGTGTGCAGAACCATTCGTTTCGTGGATTTTGGTCAAATGGATCCTGATCATCCTGGTCGCGCCATTGCATCACGACCATGTTATTGACCATCACCTGTTCTTGCGTGTTCTTATCCTCGCCGTTGTAGACGGTTAGGTCGACCGTAGAAGAGTCGATTGTTATGTAGGGATTAACCGCAAGCGAAGGGTCATGCAGATTCATTCCATTCGCGCCATAATGCGGATCAGACGGACTCGGGTTCCAAGGCGCGAGCGGATTGGCGAGCCGTTGGAGGAAGATCGAGCGATGATTGTCAATCGTTCGCGTGGTCACGCTGTTACCGAGCAACGCTTGATAGGCCGCGGCGTTGGGGCCGCCCGTATCGAATGGGCGATCCGGACATTCATTGACGCCCGGCGTAAACATCACCGCCGGATCGACATAGGCATCGCGCGGCACGCGGCCATCGTTTTGCTGGTTCGGCTCGGGATAGTAGATTCCCGAAGTAGGCAACGGTTCCGAGATGTTCATACCGACGGAGCGGTTTTGGTTTTGCCACGCCTGTGGAGGCTTCGCGGCGCAGACGACGCCAATCGGCGGTTGGATATTGCCGGCCGCCGGATAGCCGGTCGGATAGCCCGCGACTGTAAATGCGCCGTTGTTGATCTGAAGCGATTCGGCGCCCGCGTTGTAGGTCGCCGGATCGTTGTCATTGCCAGCGTAAAACGCAGTCGGTACGGTCATGTCGCGGGGACCGATGACGGCGTATCGCTGTGGTGGTATCTGCACATTCGACAACGCCGGCTGATTGGGCGCCGCGTTGCCGACCGAACCTGTTCGGCCGTAGTAGATCTTGTTCGCCTCGGGGCCTTGGCCCGGATCGCTTGGCGCAAACCAAATGATCCGCTCGGGCGATTGATTCGCCGGCAACAAATCCCGCGGTTCGAACGTCGACACCGTCCGCCGATTTACGATCTCCTGCGGAACGACGCTGGACGTCACAACGACTCGCCATACGGGCTGCCGCACTTGTTGGCTCGCGATCTGGCGGGCAGGCGCCAGACGGCCAAGGTCCAGGTTGCCCGTGTTGGGGTCGTACAGTTCGACGGGCAGCGATCGATTGTTATTGGCGCCGTTACGCGGGCAATACAGTTCCTGGAACCAGCTTCCTTGCGGGATCCGGAACTGGTCCATGTCCTGGTCTTCCCGCTTCATGTTGACGATCGTTTTCTTTTGCGACGGATCCAAGTCCGTATCTCGCACTCCCCGATTATGGAAAGCCACGCTTTCCATCAACAGCAGGTCGGGCAGTTCCGCGCCCCAGATCAAGCGACGTTCACGGTTTAAGAACGCCTCGTCGTTTTCGTCCGTCTGGCCATCGCCGTCGTCGTCGATGTTGTTCGAGCCGTAGTTATATTGCGACTCGTCGGTGCGCGGGTCGCCATCGCACTGCCAGCCGTTCCATGGATTCACGTCGTACTCGAACGCCGACATGACCGCGTCCCGGTCGCGGAATTCGACGGCGTTAATCGCCCACTGGGCGATGTCCCGAATCATCAATTCCTGGCGGCGATCGCCGAGTTCAAAGCGGTTGTCGGCGTTCACCGTGGTCTGGGCCGGCACATCCGCGGCGTTATTGAACGGATCGACATATTGGTCGTTCATCAGCACCCGCATCAGGCAGTAAAGCTGCCGGGCATAAACCTGCCGCGGAGCGGGACCGAGCGGGTTGTCGTTCAGATAGGCGAACGACGAGTTGCGGAATTGAGCGGGCGCGTTTGGCGGCCACACGACTTCGCCTGCGACTTCTTCTTCATACTCGTCCACGACGCCGTTGCCATTGTCGTCCAGCCCATTGCCAAACCAGCGATTGATGTCGAACTTCTGGCCGTGCAGGATTTCAAAAGGCACCAGCTTGAATAGCTCGTTGGGAATGTTGTTCGCCAACATGCCGGTCGCGGCAAGTCGGTAGCGGTAGAGATCTAGCAACGAGGCGCCGATCGCGGCGTTGTTCTGATAGTTCGAGAAGTAATTGAATTGACGCTGGTTGATGTTCGTGTCTGGATGAACCGTCCGCAGTTCAAATGGGATCGAGACGTTGCTGGCGGGAATATGTGAACTAAGCGTCGTCACCATCCGGCGAACATCGCTATTCCCAAAAAAGTTTGGCGCCGCGCCGGTCTGCATCATGCGTTGCGAAAGTTGCTGGCTGTCGGCGTCATTGTGGCGCAACAGTCGCTCGAAGTCGGCGACGGAGAACATCCGGTCCTCGGAGCGGCTGCGGAGCGGATCGGTTTCGTACGGATCATCCGTCGTCTCGCCAGCATTGCCCGCGTTGGCGAAGATCGGCTGGCCGTGGTGGTCGAGGGCGATGATCGCCTGGCCTGAGAGATCGGGCGGGCTGCCGAACGCTTGCGGGCCGAAGTTGTAGTCGTTGGGAGTGCCCAAGCTCTTCACAGCCGAGAGCGGATCATCCAGATTCGCCACACCTGGCGCCTGATCGGTCCCATAACGCCCCAGGATAATCTGTGTGAAATGGCCGGAAGTCGCGCCGCCGAACAAATGGGCGAAGTCGGCATCGGCGGGACCAACGCCAAGACCGCGAGGCAGTTTCTGCGGCGCTAGGTTAAGGCCTGGAGAGCGTGGGTCGGTGATGTTCGTGTTGGTGTAGCTGGGGTTCGAATGGGCCATGGCCCCCATCGCATTCAGGTTCACGCGACCATCCATGTCGCGGACCAACACTGCGTACAAGCGTTTGTACTGGCGGCCATCCCGTGAGGTGACAATTGGCAGTCCCGGATCGACCCACACGCTGTCGGGAATGCCGTCTCCGTCGTTGTCCACATCCCATCGATCGACTTGGCCATCGCCATTGCAATCCAAGTTTCCAGGCGCGGTGCCGGCCAACATCGTGAAACTAGGATTACCGCCCGTGAAGTTCGGATGGTCCTCGGCCAAGGGGCGGAAGATGAAGCGGCGTTTGAAGTCGATGATCGCCGACCGTTGCATGGCGCTCACGTTGGACCATGGCGCACTGGAGTCGTCCGGCGTGCCCGCGACTCCGTCAATGCCATAAGGGTACGCAAACACCGTAGTGAATTCGGGCAAGGTCATCGAGCTAAATGTGGACTGATGCAACTGGCGAATCCAATATGCGATCAGATCCGGCCGATGGAACGACGGCATGATTTCATTCGAGGACATCGCTGTGGGCGGAACCATCGCCAGTTGCATATTCTGGTTGTCTACCGCGTCCCACGATTCATCGGCGCCACCCACGTCGGTTTGAATCGTCGTAGGGGTGCCGTAGCCCGCGAAGTGCGGCAGCAAGCTGACGGCCGCCGGTCCGAAACCGGTCGTGACAGCCGCGTTCAAACCGCCCGGGTTGTTTTGATCGATCGGCGGCTGATATCCAAATCCGGTCCCATTGAATGGACGGCCGTTGATCAGAAACTCGTCGCCTACGGCCGGAAGCGAAACACTGGAGAGATCGTTGTCCTGCGTTTCGATTTGCAATTGCAACGCGGTCGGGTTGTAGCCGGTGACACGGGTGCTGAAACCGCGTTGGTCGCCCGAGATGAAGGTAAACACGCAACCGTTATAGTGCCCGGATTGCGGGTGCCAGACGCCAGCAAGCGTCGAGTAGTTCAGCACAATGAATTGGCCGTTCACGCCAGCGGTCGCCGTCGTGACAACTCCTCGGACGCCATCGAGGCCATACAGGTCGCGGAGCAAGCTGTGGCCGGTGAACGACGACGGGGTGGCCGAGTCGCGGATCAGCATGTAGGCCGCGATATCGAGGTCTTTGCGGGGCGAATCGCCGACCAGTTGCAGCTTCGCCGAAGCGGCGGCCGACAGCTTGTATTGGCCCGCCACGATCGCGTAGGTCACGGCGATCAGCGTAAAAAGCACGATCAGGCTCAACACCACCAGTAAGATCACGCCGCGCCGCTTCGATGGCTGGATCGAGTTGCGTCGTAACATGGGAACGTCTCCGGGGGTGGCGCCGCGACCGGGCAAGAGGCCGCGGCACGGTGTCCGTGCGATAAGTTTCGACCAGCGGTTACTGGGTCCAGAGCGACGAGTTTTCCAAGCGGATGGTCTTTTCGTAAACAGCGACCACACCTGGCACGATGTAAGCAAATGTCTGTTCTGCGGCGTTCGCGCTGGGATACGCGTTCCAATCCTGGCCGAACAGCGTCACGTGGCGAATCGGAATGCCGCTCGGCGGCGACCCGATCAGTTCGGAGGACGTCGCGACATTCAACTCATCCGGGTCGACCTCGGTCACCTTGTACCAGCGAAACTCGGGGTAGACGTTGGTGCCGACGACTATGTTGCGAGCCAACAGGATCCATTGGCCACGTTTGACGAACAGATCCTGCGGCGACGGCGGCGGGGCCGAACCGCCGGCCAGTTGGTAATACAACGCTTTGTCGACCAGCGCCACGTCGCCGCCGCTGAGGCCGCCACCGTAGAACGCGTTGTACTGCTGCGTGTAGGGAATGATCGACCAGCGCTCCGAGATGCCATCCACGGCCAAGGCGCTATCGCGGCCTTGAAAGACCACGATCGACAGAGTGTAGGTATCCGGAGCGCTGCCGGACGGCGGGGCCCATTTGTCAATTCGCGGCGACAGCGTCGCCATCCAGGAAAACTCGCCTTCCGTCTGCCGTTTGTCCGGGCTGGCGGCATTCTGGCTGTAATAGACCTGTTGGGCGGGAAGCAGCG
>JBJTOW010000107.1:0-4919 GCA_046074805.1 Planctomycetota bacterium
CTGACCAGCCCCCTGTGCTGGAAACCGTACTTGGCGGCAGTCCCGCGAAGTGGCTTGAGCAACGAGCTGGTATGGCGGGACGCTTGCGCGACTGGGCGGCGGCGGCGGAGAAAGCCCATACGGTCATCGCGCTCAAAGCCCACATCGGCCGTGCGGTCAATTCGCCCGACCGGCTGTTATGGCTGTTAGATGAAGTGAAGTCACCGAACCTGCAAGTGGCGTACGACTACAGCCATTTCGAACTGCAGGGGATCGACTTGGCCGAGTCCCTGAAGCTGTTGCTGCCGCGAACGCGGTTTATCCACGTCAAAGATAGCCAGGGGGACGCCGCGAAATTCAGATTTGTGTTGCCGGGAGCGGGACGCACGGATTACACGCGGTATTTCTCACTCCTTAAGGAACTCGGTTTCGCAGGCCCGATCTGCGTCGAAGTCAGTGGCCATGTTTCCAGCGCGCCGAACTACGATCCCATCGCCGCCGCTAAACAAAGCTACGCTGCACTCGCAAAGCCGATATCGCAAGCGTTTGCGGATTGAGTGGCGATGTCGTACCGCGCGATTCGGAACGTCATTTACCTGATAAATCAACAGCGAACCCGCGAATCGAGAGAACTATGAGCAACGCATTGGTGTCGCCTTTCGATCGAACGCGTGCGGTCCGAGGAAGCGTGGTCCGATCGCTGTTTGTCCCGCCGCTCGCCGTATCGCTACTTGTCTTACTTTCCGTACTACTAAGTGGATTGCCCGCCGCGTCCGTAGCGGCCGCGCCCGGGTCCGAACCGGTGTCGTTCAATCGCGACGTGCGTCCCATCTTGTCGGAGAATTGTTTCGCCTGTCACGGCTTCGATCCCAAGCATCGTGAAGCCGGACTGAGGCTCGACACATTTCAAGGAGCGACAGTGGATCGTGACGGCACGCCCGCCATCGTCCCGGGAAATCCGGCGAAGTCGCTGATATGGGAACGAATCCATAGCACCGACCCGGAAGTGGTAATGCCGCCGCCCAAGTCCCGCAAAAAAACACTTACCACGGCGCAGCGGCAGATCCTGAAACGGTGGATCGAAGAGGGGGCGAAGTACGAAACCCATTGGGCGTTTCAATCGCCCAAACGCGAATCGCCAGCGGCCAACGGCGCCATGCTCGCGCCCCATTCCGCCATCGACCACTACGTCGAGCGGCTCGCCAAACAGCAGGGGTTGGCGTTGTCGCCTCCTGCGCCGACAGAGACGCTGATTCGGCGAGTGTCGCTGGACCTTATCGGGCTGCCGCCGACCGTCGAAGAGATCGATGCTTTCGCCGCCGCGACCGCCAAAGATTCCGAGGCCGCCTACCGCGAACTCGTTGAGCGACTATTGCGGAGCCCGCATTACGGCGAGCGGTGGGGGCGTTGGTGGCTTGACCAAGCTCGGTACGCCGATAGCAACGGTTACTCGATTGACGCCCCCCGCCAGATTTGGAAGTACCGCGATTGGGTCGTTTCCGCGTTGAATGCCGATTTGCCGTTCGACCGGTTCACCATCGAACAACTCGCGGGCGATCTCTTGCCGATGGCGACCGACGATCAGAAGATCGCCACGGGTTTTCATCGCAACACTCAGATCAATCAAGAAGGCGGCATCGATCGCGAGCAATTCAGGATAGATAGCGTTTTCGATCGCGTCGCCACGACCGGAACGGTCTGGCTCGGCCTAACAATCGGATGCGCGCAGTGCCACGATCACAAATTCGATCCAATCGAACAGCGCGAGTATTACCGTCTGTTCGCTTTCCTCAACGATCAGGACGAACCGACACTCAAGGTGTTCGACGCCGGCATGAACGTCGCCGAGCTAAGTCGCGAATTCAAGGCTGTGGAAGGCAAACTGTCCGCCTTCATGAAAGAGCACGCGTCGGAATTGGCCGCGTGGGAGGCGGCGCTGACAATCGAGTCTCGCAAGAGCTTGTCCGCTGGGATTCTCAGGGCGCTCGAGGTGCCAAAGGAAAAGCGGGGGTTCGCGCAACATCGAATCCTGTTCGCTGGCGGCATTGGTGGTGTCGGGCCATTCCGCGAATTGAATGACCGCTACAACGAGCTCGACGGAACGCTGAACCAGGGAACCACCACGCTGGTGCTACAGGAGCGGGCCACGCCGCGGGTAACGACCGTCTTTGTGAACGGCGACTTCACTCGGCCAGCCGAAGCGGTTACGCCCGGCACTCCCGCTGTTTTGCATCCGCTAGGCGAAACGCCATCCCGGCCCAATCGGCTTGACCTGGCTCATTGGATCGTCAGTCCCCACAACCCGCTCACCGCCCGCGTCATCGTGAATCGCGTTTGGCAGCAGTATTTTGGGCGGGGCATTGTCGAGACCGAGAACGACTTTGGAACTCAGGGGACTTCGCCGACGCACCCCGAGTTGCTTGACTGGCTGGCGATCGAGTTCCAAGAGCGGAAGTGGAGCTTGAAGGAACTCCATCGATCGATCGTGCAGTCGCGAACGTATCGGCAGAGTTCGTTTCAGTCTCGGGAACTCCTGGAAAAAGATCCGGAAAACTACCTGCTCGCGCGGCAACGCCGATTACGACTGGATGCCGAGGTGGTGCGGGATGTCGCGCTGTCGGCTAGCGGATTGTTGACGCCAAAACTCGGCGGAGCCCCGGTATACCCGCCGGTACCCGCCGGATCGCTGAACGTTGGCCAAGTGCGTCGTGTATGGGCGGAAAGCCGGGGCGAGGACCGCTATCGACGTGGTCTCTACACCTTCATCTACCGCGCCTCGCCACCGCCTTCCTTGAGTGTCTTCGACGCGCCCGAGGGACTCAGCACCTGCACCAAACGCCTTCGCAGCAACACGCCGCTGCAAGCGCTGACGCTGCTCAATGACGGGGCGTTTTTCGAATTCGCCGCCGCTCTTGAAAAGATTATCCGCTCGGACGGACTGGAAACCGCCTTCCGCCGCTGTACGGCGCGGCGGCCGGACGCCGAGGAACTCGCGGTGCTCCAACGCCTCGAACCGCTGAACGCGGCCCGCACACTGCTCAATCTCGACGAAACCGTTACCCGCGAATGAAAACCATGAAATCCGAAACCCCTTGTGCCGTCGTTGGCGACAGTTTCACCAACGGCCGAAATACGCTTGGCGGCGTTTCCAGCCTGCAAGTCGCTCGACGGCATTTCCTGCAGCGATGCGCCATGGGGCTTGGCTCGATGGCCCTAGCGACATTGGAGTCCCGCCGCGTTTCCGCTGAACCGATGCGGTTCGTGAACCCATTGCAGCCTAAGCCGACGCACCATCCGGCCAAGGCGAAGCATGTGATTTACCTCTTCATGGCGGGAGGCCCATCGCAACTCGACCTCTTTGAGCATAAGCCGCTGCTGGCTGAATTGAACGGCAAGCCGATCCCCGAGAGCTACACGGCTGGCAAGCGGTTCGCGTTCATGGACAGCAGCCATCGCAACAATCTGCTCGGGTCAAAACGCGGCTTTCAGCGGCATGGTCAAACGGGTATGTGGGTCAGCGACCTATTGCCTCATACGGCCGGCATCGTGGACGACATTACGCTCGTGACGACCTGCAAGACTGATCTGTTCAATCACGCTCCGGCTAAGTTCTTTATGAATACCGGCAGCGGCCTATTTGGCCGTCCGAGTATGGGCGCGTGGATTACCTATGGATTGGGCAGCGAATGCGATAACTTGCCGGGATTTGTGGTCTTGCAGAGCGGACCGCGTGGGCCGCGGGGCGGGGCCGTGTTGTGGGGCAGTGGCGTCCTACCGACCACCTATCAGGGCGTGCCGCTCCGAAACCAGGGCGATCCGATCGTCAACCTTTCGACGCCGATGGGGATTTCCGCCGACCAACAGCGCCAAGTCATCGACTCCGTGGCGCGATCAACCGGCGACGGCTGGACGCGACCGGCGACGCGGAAATCGCGACTCGGATCAACGCTTACGAAATGGCATACCGCATGCAGGCGAGTGCCCCGGAACTTATGGACATCTCCGGCGAGACCCGCGCGACGCTCGACATGTACGGCGTCCGTGACACAAAGGAGACAAGCTTCGCGCGGAACTGTTTGTTGGCCCGGCGGCTGGTTGAACGCGGCGTCCGTTTCGTCCAGCTATACGACACGAACTGGGATCATCACGGAGGTGCCACCGAGAATCTCGAAAAACATCTACCTGAGAAGGCCAAGGACATAGATCAGCCCTGCGCGGCGCTTGTCCGCGATCTACAACAGCGGGGACTGCTGAACGACACGATCGTTATTTGGGGCGGCGAGTTCGGACGAACACCCATGGGGGAAGTCCGCGAGTCCACCGGCCGCAACCATCACATCGAGGCGTTTACGATGTGGTTCGCAGGTGGCGGATTTCAACGCGGCAAAACATATGGAAAGACCGATGAATTCGGTTTCGGACCGGTCGAGAATCCAGTCCACGTCCGCGATATCCACGCCACCATCCTGCATCAATTGGGGATCGATCACGAACGCCTAACCTTCCGATCCCAAGGCTTGGATTTCCGACTGACCGGCGTAATGCCAGCTCGCGTTGTTCAAGAAATCGTATCCTAAGGCCAGTGGCGGCTTCGGACGCGTTTAGCGGAACGGCATGAGCCGCCGAGTGAACGGCGAATCCAGTTTGGAGTGCGGCGCCTACGGGCGCCGCTTTGCTCGTCCCACCCTGACGCTCGACGTCCGACCGGGCAATCCGCGTCCTCACATTGTCCGCTCCGAGTCGTCCACCTCGGGGCATCGCCGTTTCGGGAAAGCGGCGCCCTGGGGCGCCGCACTCAAAAAACGTCTAAGTCGTTTGCGCGTTTCCGCTGTTCGAACGTGTTGTCGGTGTTTTTGGAGTGCGGCGCCTTCGGGCGCCGCTTTGCTCGTTCCACCCTGACGATCGACGTCCGCCCAGGCAATCCGCGTCCTCGCGTTGTC
>JBJTOW010000108.1:0-8307 GCA_046074805.1 Planctomycetota bacterium
ACGTGTGCTCTTCCGATCTGCTGCGGGCGCGGGCAATGTTTCCAACCCAGGCAATGTTTCCAATCCAGGCAATGTTCCTGCGAATCCTGCGGCCACCCCCCCCCGTTTTGACTCGAACCTTCAGCCTCGTTCGCCAATGGAAGGCACTCGTGAGTCTCGTGGCGGAACGCAGGAGTCTGGCGCTGGAAACACGGGTGACAGGTCGACGGCTGGAAAACCGTCGGCGTTGCCTGCTGTCGCTCTACCCAGCAGAGGGCCATCCGCCAGCACGTTAGCGACTGGCGCAGGTGTGACGCCGCCGGCGGTGCCGGCTCGACCGGTTGCCAAAACGACGGAAGACATGATGGAGGCTGTTTCATCCACCACAGGTTCGGTGGCGAAAACAGACCCGGTAACCGGACCAACAACCGGCGTGGCAATCGGGACAGGGGCTACAGCGACAGGCTTATCGCCAATCAGTCCAGCTGCGGATCCAGCGACGGCATTGACCCCGTCTGTGGCTGGTCCCGTGTCGAACCCTGTGGCGTCATCCCCAACCAACGTCCCAGCGGTCAACGCTTCCCCATCTGGCCAGACTGCATCTGGCCAGACTGCATCTGGCCAAGCGGTGTCGGGGACTCCCTCTCCTAATAATGCGACACCTAACCCAACCGCCTCCAACGCCGTGGGTAATTCGCCTACCACGCCCCGAACCGATGGTTCGCCACCGGACATGCGGCGACCGGCGATGAATGAGATGATGGAAATGGCGGCACAATCGATCCGCAGGCTCGTGGTTGGTGCGGCGGATGGCGCCGCTCTCGACCCAGACACTCGACGTTTCGACGATCTGCACGATGCGTTTCGAGCGGCGGTGGAATGGCCAGCGGTCGATTTGGTGGAGTTGCGTTATGACGGCCCCAGAGTGGCCCGGCCTTTCGATGTGATGTTGCCTTCGCGTCGAGTGACGGTGCGCGCGGGAACAGGCTTTCGTCCTAAGGTTGTGTTTAGGCCGGAGGTCTCCGAATCGGTCGCCGATCGGCGGATGATTCGGTTGCGAAATTGTGGTTTGACCTGGGAAGGTATTCCTGTTGAGTTACGCTTGCCTGATCAACCATCAGAGGATTGGGCGCTGTTCCAACTCGATCGTGCGACTCGCGTCGAGTTTGTGGATACCGTTCTCACGGTCCGCGAGCCGACGTCCGGCAACGCTTTGTCGCAAGCGGCTTCTTTCCTGCGGTTTGCCGAGCCCGTCGAAGGCGAGATGATGATGGACCTGAGGGGACAGCGTGACGCGGGGCCGATGTCGACCCCGATGTCGCCACCAATGTCAACTCCCATGACAACACCAACGGCGTTGACCTTGCGTAACTGTGTCGCTCGTGGACCCGCCCAACTGGTGCGATCGGCTGTCGGTTTGCCGTTCAGGCTTGTCTGGCAACAAGGATTGTTCGCGTCGACTGGCGGCCTGTTCGACCTACGTGGAGCCGTCAACCAACCAGCGCCGACCGAGGTCATCTCCTACGAACTCTCGCATGTCACGCTGGCAATAGCTCGCCCACTTTGTTCGCTTCGCCTTGAGCCAGATACGCGTTTCCCACTGGAGTTCGTCGGTAAGCTGACTCAATGCGCACTGGTTCGAACGCCTTCCATGACGGAAGCGACCAGAGGCGATTTGGGTGCGGGCGACTCGGGCGGCGCCGCGAGGAGCTTAGTTACGCTTGGCGGAGGTGCTGCCGGCTCCGATGCGGCAGGAGCCGGGGTCGTGTTGTTTGAACAGTTCTGCGGGCCTGGGGTTGAGCCGAGCCGTTTCCGTCCCTACCTGAGCGGCGCGGAAAATGTCTATCCAGACGACACCGTCTTGCTCCGGATCACTCAATCCGCAAATCCCGCCTCCACGCAGTCCTACACGCTTCGTGACCGTCATCAAGCGCGGGAGGAGAAATGGTACGACGAACTTCCGGCAGCCGGCATGGTCAAGTGGCGAAAACTGCCTGAGGGCTCTTCGCGAGTCCAAGAACATGCGAAGACGGATTATCAACTGGAGATCATGGATGGCCAGCCAGCCCAAGCTGGCTTTGACGCGTCGATCCTACCGGATCCCTACGTCAACGTATGGTTGGGGCCCGTCGGATGGCGAGTTCATGAATCGCCGTTCCACACAGCGGTGAAACACCCATGCTGCGGGCAGCGTCGCCATGGTGATCGCTGGAATGACAACGAACGCTACTAAGGCGTCATGGGTGACGCCCAGCCAACCGAGATAACACGAGGCGCAGACGACGACGGGAAAGTGCGTGAGGTAGATGCTGTACGACATTTTGCCGCAGGCCACGATCGGGCGAAGTACGGTGAGCGCCGCGAAGCGCGCATCCCAATGGCGGCTGGCAATGATCGCCAACGCGAAACCGCAGGCGGTGACGATGTAGTCGCAGAGATGTTTTTCCGCGCGTGTTTCCACCATGGAACGGTCGCAAATTCCGTAGACGATTCCCACGGCAAGCAGCATGATCATGCACGCTGTCTTCAGAGTCGAGCGGTGATTCAAGGCGACGTGAGCCGACACGCCACAGGCGAATAACAGCCAGTGCCCATCGAAGAACCAACCATCGACCCGAACTAGATCCGCCCGTCCGGCGTGGCGAGCCACGAGCGTTCCGAGTGTTACCATGCCGCAAAGCGTGAAAAAGCCGCGCGGCCAAATCGCGAGCGCAAGGCCGGCGATGACGTAGAACTGTTCTTCGTAGCAGAGTGTCCAGGTGTTGCGCATCAGATACTCGCTTGATTCCCGCCCCGTTACAGTCGGCAACCATGACTCGGCGGCCAAAAAATTGCCGATCCACGCCGTCCATGGCATGTTCGACAAATCAGGTCGTTGCTTGCATTGCTCTACGAGCACGGGACTGAGGCTGGCGAGCCACCAAAACGCGATCGCCAGCAGGCAGGCGATCCAAAGCGGCGGATAGATGCGGCGAAACCGTCTCGTGAAAAAGGAACCGATAGCGCGGGGCTTGCGACGCAGCGAATCGACGCTTGCCGCGATGCAGTAGCCGCTGATCACGAAAAAGATCGGGACACCCATCCACAAAAGACGAATGACGCGAATCGCCAGCGAGCCAGCGGTCCAGGTTGAACGGTCATGGAGTTCAAAGGCGGCTTCCGCATAGAACGATCCATGAAATACGACCAACATCAGGCAGGCCGCTCCCCGCCAAAAATCAAGCGATTCGTAGCGGGTTGAGGAGATAGCTCGCGCCGTCAAGACACTGTTCGGAATCGGCAACGTGTGCGCGTACACGGATGGCGAAAACGGTTCAACGGCGGTCATCGGGAAGCTCCATGTGGATACTTCCGACTTTAATTCAAGCGCCGGCCACGCCTAGTGCTTCCGCATGGCTAAAAATCGGGCAAGGCACGGGATGGAAAGGGATCGCAGGTCCCGTGCAAAGCATAGCTTGGGAGGGACCAAAAGCCCGAAGTGCCCTCATTGGAACGCGTTGACCTATCGCTAAGCCGCCGCGAGTGATCGAGCGCGGCGGGCGGCATGAATCCAATTGGAAATCGTCGCGGGGTCCGGCGGCGAAACACCGGGCGCGACACGGTCCCAATCGCCCGAGTCCGTCGCCTGAGATACTCGTTTCCACAATTCGGCGGGCTTGAGCGTGGCGAGTTTTTCGACCGAGCCGATTTGCAGCGCCGCCAAGACTCGGCAGTCGGTCGCCCGCAATCCGGGTACACGGCAGGCCAATTCGGCCTGGGTCTGCCAGCCACGAATCGCTTTGGCAGGGATATCGCCGAGCAGCGCGGCGAGCGTGTCGGCGTTGACCGCCAACAGGTCGCCGACCGTGCGCACGCCGCGATCCTCCAGCCGCTGGGCTAGTAAACCCGTGATCGATGGCGCATGGGCCGCTAACTCCGCGCGGTTCAGCAAATAATGTGGTGGCGTCTCACCGGCGGAAGAATCGGCAGGAAACTCAGTATTGTCAGGATTTTCCGACGAAGCACGGGCCTGTTCGGCGAACCGGCGGCGATCCGCCAGTTCACCAGGGAACTCCTCGGAGTCCCAAGCATGCGGGCGGCGGACGCCCCATGAGGCGCGGCTTGAGGGCAATGCGTCGCGATCATCGATGCGTGCCGAGTCGAAAACCGCCGGTCGGCCATCGGCATCCACACGGAGCCACCCCAACGCCACACCGGCCTGGCGAGCAGCTCGCGCGGCCCGTTCATCCCCGGTGAAACAGAGGATCTGAACCTGCTCTGAAAGCCGCTGAAGTCCCCGTATCGCGGGGGCCAATTCACGATCCGAGTAACGTGCGAACGGCTCATTGACGATTAGGGGCAATTGAACGCCTCGACGGCGGAACTCTCGGGCCAAAGCCACCTGCGTCGCCAACGCGACTTGGTCCTGCGCGGCATCCGTGAGGCGTTCCCATTCGAGCCACTCGCCTTCGGCCGTCGCCACTCGCAGAAAGCCACGGACATCGCGGGCAATCCGGGGTAGGCGGCCGTCCGTCAATTCACTCAGAAACTCACCCGCTTCGAGCAACACGGGATGTGGTGAACGCCTCGCTCGTTCCTCGTCGAGTTGCCGTTCGAGTTCCTCGCAGCGCCGGGCGAGTTCACGGCGACGTTCGGCCGCCGCCAGATCGCGTTCAAGGCGCATGAGATGAGAACGTTTCGCATCGATTTGCGAAATGGCCGATTCACCGTGGAATGCGTCGACCGAGTTGCCCGATGTGCCGGTCGGATTCGTGAGCAGCCGACCAGCCTGCGACCGTAATTCTCGCAATTGTCTTTCGATCTCGGCTGGCTCAAGATCGACGGAGTTGACCGCCTGGGGATCGAGATCGACCAGACGAAGCGAGTTCCAGTCGAGCTCGTCGCGCTGCGAAGTCTGGTGCGAAGTCTGGTGCGAAGTCTGCTGCTCATGGCGCCCGTCGTCGGCGATCGCATACCGGCCGACGATGGGCGATTCCCCGTCGGTGGCGAGGCGTTGAGCTTCGGACAGTTGGCGGGCGGTCTCTTGACGGCGGCGGAGGATGGCGTCGCGTTGATCCATCAGCCTTTGGCATTCGTCGAGCGTATCCGTTCGGGAGGGAATCGGCGTGTTCGCTGGATCAACGGATCTTCCCAATAGCTTTTGGCGGCGCTCTTCGAGGGCGGCGATGGCGCGTCGGAACTCGATTTCGCTTCGAAGCAATTGTTGCTGTTCGTCGGCGGCGGCCCGTTTTGTGATCCAATGTCGCCAGCCAGCGAGCGCCTCGGCGAGTTGCCGCGTTTGGCCCCGCAACATTTGGTGTTGCCGCTCTAAGGCCTCGGACATCTCCGCGGCGACAAGCGGCGGGGCATGTTCGCGGAGCAAAGTCTGGGTTTTCGACAGCAACTCGGAGATAGCGAAAGCCGACGCTTCCAATTCCGCGAGGCGCCGGAGTGGATCGCCAGCTGGCAAACCGGAAAGATCGGCATCCGCCAGTCCGAACAAGGCGCCCGTCGAGCGTCGCAGCAGGCCCCAGGCGTCGAATTTGACGCCAGCGGAATGAGACAAGCCGGAGTCGTCGAAGAGAGACTTGGGGCGGGACGACGAATGATCGCCCGCATTCACGCCCGCGTTGTTGGCGATCATGCGATCGCTGGCGTCGGCGAGTTCGGCCGCATGCCCCTTCGCGACAATCAATTCACCCAGTGTGCGTCGCCAGCGATCGAGTTGCTCGTCGAGTTTTTGCAGTTCGTCGCGAACAGCGGGATCCGATGTTTCCAGGGACTTTGTGGGGCGAATCGCAGTGGCCATATGGCGACGTCGCTCTACCAGCGTGGCAAGTGTCGCCTCCAGCGACTCGATTTCGCGGGTGAGGCTAGCGAGGTGGCGTTCGAGGGCGGCGACCAGCGTCGCTTGTTGGCGTCGCCACCGGGCGCGGTCGGTTTGTTGGCGGCGGGCGCGGCCTTCAAGTTCCGCGATTTCTTCCATCAGATGCGAGCGACGTTCGGAAAGCACTTCCGGAGTGGCGCCCGGGTCGGCGGTCGCCGCGCGTTGATCGCGGCACTTTGCAAGTTCGCCTTCCAGTTCGATCACGCGAGACGGGTTGGCGACGTTGTCGACTAGCGGCGTCCCGTAACGCTCGGCTTGTTCCAGCAACGCGCCGAGACGCGTGGTCCGCTCGAAATCGAGTACGAAAAGATCGGCCAGAAACCGAGGCGGGAAACCGGCGTAAAGCGCGTCGATTGCGGCGGGATCGAGCGGAATCGACTTGCCTTCATGGCGGAACCCATCGCTGGAACGAGGATCGTGTTCGTCTGACCAGCGGCTTAATCGCAAGCGATCCACTTCGCCGTCGCGATGGCGTTCAAGCCATCGCGTATCCCGCGACCGATCAGCAGCCGGAGAGAGCGTCAAGGACAGCGAACCGCCCAGCGGTCGCCCGCGAAGACTTTTTGTTTCCGTGGATCTCGGATGAAGATCGCGGGCGAAACGAAAAGCGGCGTGGTCGCCAGCTGTGTGATCACCAGCGGCGTGGTCGTCAGCCGTTTTGCCGCCATTGGAACGGTTGCCTAGGAAGCGGGCGGCGAGGGGCGTGTCGAACCCGAACAACGCGCCTTGAAGAAACGCGGCGAGCGTGGTCTTGCCAGCTCCCCGCGGTCCGTAAACCACGGTCAATCCAGGGGCTAAGGAACCAATCTCAAAGTCGGCGCAAGCCCCGAACTGATCGATACGCAGTTGGCGAATGTACACAGTGTGACTCCCTTCATTCGTGGCGGCAGGGCTCCTCCCGAGCGACCGCAGGCAACTGCGCGGATGATAGTCAATCCAGGAGTTATGGGCTAGATCGCTTTACCTGGGCGAGGCCGGGCAACGACATGCCCACCGGTACTCTGACCGTGTTGTCATGGCTAAGTATGCGTGAGCGGCCCGCAAAGTAGCAATGGAAGTCAGCCACAACGAGATTGAAAGTCGGTTCAGCGTCCTTGGAGCTGTCGACGTATTCGATTGTCGGCGCCCCTTTGATGCCATGGATTTTCTGGCCGACGGTGAGGCGCCGGGCTTGGATCCAACCTTCGCCGACGACCCAAAACGGATGCCCTGCGCTTGTGCGGAAAGTTTCGCCGTTGACTTGGAGCTTGACCAGCGGGCCGCGTGGCCGCCGCGTAGTCCTCAAAACCGGCTTGTAGGCAAGCTCGCCAGTCGATGGGTGTTGCGCGAGTACAAGATCCCCGACCACGATCGACTCGACGGTCGCGTACCCACGATTCGTCCAGATCAGCGTTCCGGCGGTGAGGCAATCGGTGGCGTCGCCACCTGAAGTGATTGTGGTAGAGCCAAAAGTGGAGCCCGCGCCACCGTAGGCCACGCCCGCTGTCGTCCACACCGGAGGCGCGGGCGGCGGCGCGAGCACAGAGATCGACTGCTTTTGGACATTCGAAACCGTTGGTTTATCTCCTTCAACAAACACCTCGTTTTCCGCGAGCCACCATTGCCACCAACTTTGTGGTTCCGTTGAGAGTGGTTGATCGGTTGTGGCACGGAGGATATCGGTGACTCGCAGATTGCGATGCAGGACCACTTGATTGACGAGTTGCAATTGTTGATGGGCCGTTTCCAGTTGCGCTGTCGCCCGTTCGCCTGATAGCGCGACAGATCGAGCGAGTCCTTCGGGATGGTTTCCAATTGGTTGATAGGATGTGCGATTCTCCTGCCGTTCGCGCCGACCTTCGATTTCCCGCGAGTAAAATAGCCGGACGACCACATCGCCGTCGCGTTCGCGATATGCAAGAAACTCGCCTTGGATGGGCGATGAAAGGCCGGACAGCAGTAACGGAACGAAGGAATCCAGAGGATGGCGCCGCAGCAGTTCGATTGCTTCGCTGAATGCGGCGGAAGATTCACGTGGCAGTCGTCGGGCCAGTGAGGATACACCTCTCAACTCCGCGACGGACGGATACCTAGGGCCATAGGTGTCCACCGCGAAAGCCTCTGGCAGCTCCATTGGCACGGACAAGGCGAAATCCATAGCGATTCGGGTTAGCTGAGCCGCCGCTTCCGGCTGTGGAATACCGCCGATGGTCCGCACGAGTGGCAAAATGACAGGTTCTATCTTGGAATGGCACTGTCGGCGCGTTAGTCATGCGTAGTGAGACGTTTGGAATCGTTTGGGATGACGCACTGCAATCGTCATACGGGTCAAGTAGCCGGCTGAGTCGTGATCACATCAATCGTCTTGGTGCATCGGCCTCGGTCGACGACGTTGTAGCGGATCTCACGCAGCTCGAGTGTCTCGGGAATTCTGGCGTACGTTTTCTCGTCCATCCATGCCGGACGCTGCGGACGCGTCCAGA
>JBJTOW010000109.1:0-8093 GCA_046074805.1 Planctomycetota bacterium
GCGCCAACATCCGGTTGAATAGCCTTAGGCGCTGTTTCAGTACCTGACTTGCTCACCCGGAAACCAGCATAGGTCCCGCTGCGAACCTGGATGGTGTCGCCTGGATTAATGTTATCGACGGCGTATTGCAAGGTCCGCCAGGGCGCAGCCGAGGTCCCGGGATTGGAATCACTGCCATTCAATGCCACAAACATCGTGCTGAGAACGGCCCGCCGCTCGAGTGGCTCACACGCAGGCCGCCTGGACCGAAGGCGGCCGTCGCGCGGGACTGATTTGTTGCGGATCTTCGCCGTAGCCGCGAACGACGCTACCAAGCATTCCATCCCTGGCACGACCATTGACCGCGAAAACCGAGTGCCGGCCCACCGTCGAATCTTCGACCACATCGAAACGCTCCCGAGGAACAAGAAGAGAACTGACGACAAGAGAACAGAAGAATAGAAGAATAGAGAAGAGAGGAGAGAGGAGACGTGAAGATAAAAGAAGAAAAAAACCTCGTACAGGGTCGATGCGTCCGACGAAAGCCGTCCAGCGCGGTCAATTGACACGCGGCACATTCAGAGCGTTGCCGCGCAAGCCACAATGGCTATTAAAAAATCCGTAAGGCGAATCGCCAACTTTTTCCGAACCGCCTGGCAACGTTCACGAGACGCGTAGCTTTAAACCTGCTCCGGGATCACAAATTCCTTGCGTCCCAAACGCTTCAGGAGCGCATTGGCTTGGACGTCGCCAGGTATGGTTTGCGTGTCTCGATCGAACCGCAGCGGCCGGCCCATGCGGAACGACAGGTTGCCGAGATGCGCGAGCAGCGTCGAACGATAGCCTTCCTCAATATCGCAATTCGGCAGGGCGCCCGATTTCACGCAACTAATGAAATTCCGCAAATGCGGCGTGTCCGCGAATTGCACGGGCTGGTCAACCGCCACTTTGTTCCGCTTCTCAACGAGCCGCCATGACCGACGGCCGATCGCGATGTAACCCTCGGAACCGTAGAACACCACGCCGTTTTCGAATCCTTCCTGATGGTAAGGCGTCCAAAGTCGCTGTTCGTACAACAACATGGCCTGTTGATCGGGAAACTTGTAGGTGGCGACCTGGGTATCTGGAGTCTCTTGGATGTCGCCCGCGAATGCCAGTTTATCGCCCGCGCAAGTGACTTCGGTCGGAAAATCGACGCCCAGTCCCCAACGGGCGATGTCCAGGTCGTGTACGCCGTCGTTGCCCATATCGCCTGTGCCGTAGTCCCAAAGCCAACGCCATCCGTAGGTGTAGCGGTTCGCGTTGAAAGGACGCTCGGGCGCCGGGCCTTGCCAGATATCCCAGTTCAGGCCGGCGGGAACGGCCGAGTCGGCGACAGCGGGCACTTTCCGCCGCAATTGGCTATTGAACGCCTTCGCCATGTGGACCTTGCCAATCCGTCCACCACGAATCATTTCGATCACTTCCCGATAATGGGGAGCGCTGCGGCTTTGGGTGCCCACCTGTACCACGCGGCGATGTTTCCGCGCCGCCGCCACCATCTGCCGCCCTTCGAAAACGTTGTTCGAAATCGGCTTCTCCACGTAGACATGCTTGCCCGCTTGGCACCCCCAAATCGTCGCCAAGGCGTGCCAGTGGTCCGGAGTCGCCACGACGATCGCGTCGATCGATTTGTCGTCAAGCGCCCGCCGCAAATCGGTCAACGGCTTCGGCGTTGTTTTTTGGATCGCGGCGATCTGCTGCGCGAACGGCCCCAACAACGGCTCGTTCACATCGCAAACATGCGTGACCTGCGCCTCGGGCAAGGCGGCGAAATCCCGAGCCAGGCTGGAACCGCGTCCGCGAATGCCGATCACGCACAGCGACAGCCGCTCGCTCGGCGCGGCCTTCGCCATCCGTGGCGCGACAGCCGACCCCAACCATGTCGCCGCCGCGGTTGTCGCTGTTCCCGCCAAAAACGTCCGCCGAGTCACTCCGTTCATGCCGCTTGCCCCTCTAGGTTGAGTCGCCTTTCCATCCATCGACACTCGCCCCGCCTGCTATTCTCGGCTAGAAGGCGCTTGGCGGTCGGATTGTCGTGGACGGCACTCGCTGGAGTCAACTGGCGGCGATTGTCGCGGGTTATCTTCACCGCGGGGAGCTTGAACCAAACTTGTGGCCCGCGTTGGCTCCAGTGCCCAACATGTACTCGTCGATCTGCTGCGCGATAGCACCGTTGTTTCGAAGCAGTTCCACGGCGCCTTCATCGGTCGAAACGATGTCCTCGTCGGGAACGCCAATCGCCAGATCGTCCCGGCCATCGCCATCGAAGTCCAGCACACCGAGCGCGGCGCCGTAATGGTCTCCCGCTTCGGATCCAGAGGCCTGCGTTAAATGGACCGTGCGACCGAAGTTCAAACCGCCGAGACGCCCGAAGATGATATCGACGGCACCCGCGTCAACCACCGCGCCGACATCTTCAAACGGCGTGCCGATCGCAAGGTCATCGACGCCGTCGCCATCGAAGTCGCCCGCCGCAACCGAAAATCCAAACTGATCGCCGGCTTCCATCAAATCCGGAAACGCGGACTGCAATACAAGTAGTGCCCGGGCGGTTCCCAGCCCAAGACCATTGCTATACATCAACTGCACGGCCCCGTGGTCGACGATCGCGCCGGTATCCTCACCCGGCGCGCCGATCGCAACATCGTCAAAGCCGTCGTCATCGAAATCGCCCACGGCGACAGATGCCCCAAGTTTGTCGTTCGCCACAGCGGCGGACAAGCCGATCGCCGCCTGAGTGAAAAACTGGTTCGGCCGACCGCCGGTGACGTAGACGACGTTGACCGCCCCCGCTCCGCCATCTTCGTTAGGAACACCTACGACAATATCAAGTCGCGCGTCGCCGTTGATCCGCCCCATGGCGAGCACCTTGCCAAATTGGTCGTTGGGCTCAACCAAACCGCCCACCGTGTCCTGGCCGAACATCCAGCTTCCGGCGGCCGTGACTCCTCCAGCACTTCCCGGCAGCACATGCACCAGCCCGGAATCGAGACGAGCCAGATAATTCTCACCAGGGACTCCGATCGCCAAATCGTCGCGGCCGTCCGCATTGACATCGCCGGACGCCAACGAATCGCCAAAAAAATCGCCCGCCGCACGAACGTTCGGCACTCCAGCAACACCCTGCTGGAAAACCGTCGGCAGCGGTGTTAAGCCCAACGCCGACCCGTAGACGACCACCACCGCGCCCGCGTCCACCGCGCCGGTATCGTCGCCGGGAACGCCAATCGCCAAATCGTCATAACCATCCCCATTGAAGTCGCCAGTCGCCACTGATTTGCCGAAGAAATCGTCCGCGTTGGAAGGCAAGCCCAGTGTCCCTTTCGATAGCCTTTGACCAGCTCCCAGAAATCCACCGAAGGAGCCATAGGCGATCACGACTTCACCCGCGTTTGCTTTCACGCCGTCCCATGTTCCGGGCGCCCCAACCGCCAAATCATCGAAGCCGTCGCTATTGAAGTCAGCAGCCATAAGCGAGCGTCCCTCGAGCCGTTCGCCCCAAAACTGGCCCCGTTGGCCCCTTCGTGCCGATCGACGAGCCACTGCGGCGGAAACACGGCTTTGTCCCGCTCGTGTGTGTGTCCCGCCTGTCTCCAAACCGCCAGTTGGCGACTTGCCACTTGGCGACTTGCCAGGGCCAGTCGCAGCCAACGCATTCAGCCCCGCCGAAACCGCCAGACGCTCGACCAAGAATCGAAACATGGAGAAACTCCGGTTCAAAGAGAAGGTGTGCTGATGTGCCCGGCGGTCGTCAGGCTTCCCGCGATTCCGCCCAGCACTGCTACATCGAGCTACCGGACCGGGACCGGCAACCTTACAGGCTGGCGATTTTTTTTCGCCGCCGGGGACACAACAACGGAGCGCTGCGGCCGTCGCCCAACCAAGCCGCTTCCGGTCCGTTCGCCAGGGCTAGGACAGGCGATAGGGCCGCGATTACAATCCGGCGAGACGGAAGCGGTGGGCGATTTGTATCGCCGACAGCCCACGCATCGGCTCTACTTCTGCACGACGAGTTTTCCATGGCCAAACGCACCACGGTAGTTATCTCGCAAGGTCAGAGCCAAAATCCGGCGAAACGCGATCTCGAAGAGACGCTTGTCGCCGAACTGCTCATGGAACCGGGGATCGAGGTGATCGTTATTCCTCATCTCTATGACATCAAGGCCGACGGCACTGGCGTGCTTGCGCTCCAAGGCATCAGCGGACCGGTCGTCGTGTTGTCGTGGCTCTATGAACGCGCGGCGCGCTGGATCCTGGACCGTCACGGCGTGCATGGCAAAACGGGCATCAGCCTGCTGAAGCCGCCCGAGGACGACGACGAGGACGACGAGGAACTGCGGCAGGCGAAAGCCGACGCGGCCTCCGGCGACGACAAAGCGCGGGTCATCGATCAGCGAACCGTTCCCGATCGCCGCATCTACTGCCTAGATCTGCGACTGCACAATTCGGCCGCTCCCTACATCCGCGAGGTGAAGCGCATCGCCGAGGAAAACCGGACTCAGGTCGTCGAATTGATGGGCTGGCTCGGCGGCGCACCGAAGGAAGAGCCGCTCTTCCGCTTCGTCAATCCGGCCAATACCACAGCGCTGGGGCCGAACGTCAATGCTCCATCCGCTCAGGCAAACGCTAACGCGGCGATTGGCGTGGTGTCGCCGGTCGCGGGTCAACCGCTGCGGATCGTCGAGGAGACGGATCGCCGATGGTATCCGGTCATCGACTACAGCCGCTGCACGAACTGCATGGAATGCATCGATTTCTGCTTGTTCGGCGTTTACGGCGTGGACAAGGTGGATACGATTCTCGTGGAACAGCCGGACAATTGCCGCAAGGGGTGTCCGGCTTGCAGCCGGGTTTGTCCGGAAAACGCGATCATTTTCCCGCAACACAAAACACCGGCGATCGCGGGGGCGGCGGCCGAGTCGGCTGGCGCTTTGAAGATCGACCTCTCCAAACTGTTCGGCTCGCCCGATTCGGGCTTGGACGCGTTGGAGATCGCGGCTCGAGAGCGGGACGAACAATTGGTGGCGGTGGGCCGCGACGCGGTCGGCATGTCGCAAGGGATTCCGAAGCGACAGCCAGGATCGGCAGCGGCGGCGCCGAAGGATGAATTGGACAGTTTGATCGACGCGTTGGATGATTTGAATCTGTAGCATCCGGATCGCGGGGCTCGTCTCCGGATCGCTCGCAACACCCCGTCGTCGCCGTGCCGCCGGCCTGCCAAGGCCGCTGGACGGTCGAGGCGTCGGGAGGAGCGTTTTCCATGGAGCCCCCTTCTGGTGGCGCGGCCTGGGCCCGCCATCCACTCGTCTCGCTTTTGGTTTTCAGCACCGCTGGAATCTGGGCCGATTCGGCTTGGTCATTGCCGCTCGGCGCATGGGCAATGTTGTCGTGCTCGTGGCTCATCGCCGCTCCGCTGGCGCTGGCGTGCCGCTTTTCACGAGCGGCAAGCCTGTTCGCGCTGCTTGCCGCTGGCGGGCTGGCCGGTGGCTGGCATGCGGTTCAATGGCGTTGGTTTCCGCCAGGCGATTTGGCGGCGGAACTCGATCAACTTCCGCGTCCAGTCTGTGTGGAACTGGAAGTGGAGACCGAACCCGAATCGATCCCGGCGCCGCCACCAAGCCCCTTGGCGCATCAGTTGGGCGGCGACCAACAAGATTGTGTGGCGCGGATTCGGGCGATCCGCGACGGCCAACGCTGGCGAGCGGCGGCGGGCCGAGCTCGGCTCTGCTTTCCCGCACTGAGCGAGCCGCCGCGCAGCGGCGATCTCATTCGCGTGCTAGCGCTGGCGAATCGTCCGGCAGCGCCGTCCAATCCCGACGAATTCGATGGGGCGTTCACGGAACGTTCGCGCCGCGTGTTGACGCGACTGCAAGCGAAATCGGCGGCTGGCGTATGGGTGATCCACCGCGATGGGAGTCGCTCGCTGCGCCGCTGGTTCGCGACGCTTCGAAGCGCGGGCGAACGCGGTCTCGAACGCCACGTGACTCGCGGCCAAGCTCCGTTGGCGGCCGCACTGCTCTTGGGGACTCGGCGGCACTTGGACGCCGAATTGAGCCACACGTTTTTCGTAACGGGCCTCGCCCACTTGCTCGCGATTTCCGGCTTGAATGTGGCGATTTTCGCGTACGGTTTTTGGGCCGTCGTGCGGCTCGGTTGGCTCCCGCGCCGCTTCGCGTTGGCCTTTGTGGCTGGACTGGCCATTTTTTACGCGGCGTTGACCGGTGGGGAGGCGCCAGTAGTTCGGGCCGCGATCCTGGTGGTCTGCGTCTGTTGCGCCAAGCTGCTGGCGCGCCAGGGGCTGGCGTATAACTCGTTGGCCGCCGCCGGACTGATTGTCCTAGCCGTGCAACCCGCCAGTCTCTTCCAGACGGGAACACAGTTGTCCTTTTTGGCTGTCGCCGTTTTATGCTCGGATGGCCGCAACGCGGCTGAGCATGGTGGACCCGTGCGAAGCGAACCGGTCGATGCGAATTCGCGAACGAGCCTGGGCTCACGCCGAGTTGGACAATCCCGGAAAAACAGCGGAAAAAACGCGTTGGAACCTCTCGACGCGCTCTTAGAACGGTCCCGACCGTGGTGGTTGCGACTGATCGAGCGACTTGGGTTCGCGGCCGCGCAAGCCATCTGGACCGGATATCAGGTTTGGCTGAGCAGCACTCCGCTGGTGGTGTGGCGCTTCCACGTCGTGTCGCTGATCGCCTTGCCGCTTAACCCACTCGTTCTCGTGCCGGCGGCGGTGGCCTTATACGCCGGATTCGCAACGTTGATGGCGGCTCCCCTGGCACCGCCGGTGGCTGGGGCGGCTGGCTGGGTCTGTGGCGAGTCTCTTTGGGCGATCGAACGGCTGCTCCGATGGGGCGAATCGCTGGTCGGTGGACACTTTTGGATGGCCGGACCGCCACTTGGGGCTGTGCTGGCCTTTTACCTTGGACTTGGGGTGGCAACGCTGGCTATCCGCGCCTGGGGAACGCGGGGGACATTCGGACGCGGTGGCGGGTGGGGACTTTTGACCGCGGCCGTCCTGGGTTTGCTATTCATTCCGAGGGCAACCCGCGACGACGCGGTTCGAGTGACGTTTATCGCCGTCGGGCACGGGACGAGCGTCTTGGTCGAGTGGCCTGATGGAAGAAATCTGCTTTACGACGCCGGCCGACTCGGCGGGCCCTCCGCTGGCGCCCGCGCGATCGCGAGCACGCTTTGGTCGCGCGGTGTCCAGCGACTCGACGCGGTTGTGCTATCGCATGCCGACACCGATCACTACAACGCGTTGCCGGACTTGCTGCGACGGTTCGCCGTGCAACGGGTTTATGTATCGCCTGCCATGTTTGCCCGCCCAGATCCAGCGCTCGGCGAGTTACGCCGCGCATTGGACGCCGCTGGTGTAGCCTGCGACACGTTGCAACGCGGCGATAGGCTGTGGGACGACCACCATGGCCGGATTCGCGTGCTACATCCCGAGGTCGGCGCGCGGTGGCGTACCGATAACGCCGCCAGCATCGTGATCTCGATCGAGACGGCGAGTGGTTCGGTGTTATTGCCCGGCGATTTGGAGGGCGCGGGTCTGCGGCGATTGTTGGAAGATACGCCGCAGAGGCACACGATAGCGATGGCGCCGCACCATGGCAGCGTGACGGGCGGGGCGGATCAATTGATTGACTGGGCCGATCCGGCATGGGTGGTGATTAGCGGTTCCGCGTCGCGTGGCGCGCCGCTTGCGGAAACGGCCGCGCTGGCCGACCGCCGTTGGCTGTTCACGGCGCGCGATGGTGCCGTGCATTTTCGGCTGGGTGGTGGCCGTGTCGAAGCATGGTCATGGCGAGGCGCTTGGCAGCCCATTGCCCCACGTTGCTTCGGAACAAGCGGTCCGCAGCAAAGCAGTCGGGGCGCGGCACTCCAAAAAGCACTCGCGCAGCGGAGACGTATCGGCGACTCGGACGTTTTTTGAGTGCGGCGCCCAAGGGCGCCGCTTTGCTCGAAAGGGCGACGATCCAAGGCGGACGACTCGGAGCGGAAGACGCGGATACGCGGCTGGATCGGCCGGACGTTGATCGCCGGTAGAAGGACCAAAGCGG
>JBJTOW010000110.1:0-8431 GCA_046074805.1 Planctomycetota bacterium
CGGCAAAAGCGGGTTTGGCGACAACGCAACGCCGGTCAGACGCACGCCGGTCGGCGTGCCAGCCCCGTCCACCAAATCGATTACGCCGGTGCCCGCCAAGGTTTCAGCCACAGCCATTGGAAACCCCGTGGCTGTTCCGCCAAGTGAAATGGGCATGGCCGAACGCATGACAACCGGCGCGAGGCCTCGGCCAGTGATCGTCACAAGCACATCGAACGACAATTGTTGGTCGACGCTGCCGGAAACGGCGAATGGCGGCAGATCGAGCACTCCTGGGGTCGAGTTGGTTCGCTCTTCAGCAAGGCCCGTCGACGGAGCGGCGGGTTGCAACGCGATATCGATTTGGCCAAACGTCGAGTATCCACGGAGTGAGAGCGAGGAAAGCTCGAGGGCAGCCTCCTCACGGCCATTGAGGTCAAAATCGCCAGCCGCTCCATTGGTCGGGACATATAGCTTGAAGGTGGACGAACCGACCAGGGGCAGCGTCGCGGTGCTCAGATCCGGCAACGACAACACGACCTGGCCCTGAGTACCGGGGTAGACCGAATTGCGCGATTCGGAAGTGTATCCGCCGAAATCAAGCCCGATGAGTTGCGTGTACAGCCCCAACGTCAACGCGTATTCGCGGCCCGGCATCACTTGCCCACGCAACTCGCCGAACACGTCGAAAGTGTCCGAGTCGACTCTCACGTAGTATTGGCCCGCAAGCAGCTTGGCCAGTTGTGTGTTATCGAGTGTCAGATGTCCACTGATCGGCCCATCCGCCCCTGGAGACGCGCCTGCGGCGGCCAATAGATCCGCGATTACCGGTCCGTTCTGAGTCGTGTCGCCCTCATGTAACGACACCTTGGTCAAGGCTCCGACGAGCGAATCGTAGTCTACTCGGAAGGCCACTTGGTTCGTCGATGGGTTGTACGAAAACGAGGCGAAACCGACGCCCGTCGAACCGCTTGGATTCGGTCCAAGGTTCCCTTGCAAGAGCGAGGTTAAATCGGGCGCGGTTCGAACGTGTTCAGGACGAGCCGCCTCCCGGATTGTGTAAGACCCAGGGGTCAAATCGAAGAGCCGCCAGACTCCCCGTTCGGTGTCGATGTCGATCGACCCATCGCCGTTCAAATCGACATCGGCGGTGGTCGCCGTCGCTACGACTTTGCCCTCGGAATCAATCGCCTCAATCAGCCATCCATTGATGTATGGCTCGCTGGCGTCACGTTCATGATCCCGGTCCAGATCGTTGAACTTACGTCCCCGCAGTTCAGGCCGGGAGGAAACCGTCAACACATAGTCTTCCACTTCGCCATCGAGGGCGGGACCAGTCGGCGATAAAACCGTCTGGCTGCTAAAACGAAACCTAGCGGCTTGAAATTTGTTCAGAGTGGCCATCGCGGGAACATTGATCGATATCTTGGACGCGCCAGCGGCGATCGTTTTACCCGTGAATACCGTCTCGTCCGCGTCATTCCAATCGCCGTCGGCATTCCAATCGAACCAGACGCTCAGTTTGCCCGCAGCGCTCGCCAATACCAACACTTCAACCGCAGAGCCAACAACAAATTCCTGAGGAAACGAGATACCGTCCTCGTCAGGAATCGTTCCGTCCTGTTCGTCCCCATCGCCGAAGGGCGAAGGGATACCATCGGCTTCCTCATCGACGCCTAAGCCAAGGAAGAAACCCGGGACGACCGAGTGGGACGCCCCATTATCAGCCAGTAGCGTTGGATAGGGCTCGGGCGCGTCACCGAAGTCGGCAAACACCTCCCGCCGCTCAAGCTTCTCGCAGCGCAACGCCAAGATACGCCGCCGCGAGGGAGTTAACCGTCCTCTACTCGAACGCATTCGCGCAAATTCCAGCTTCCGCATTTCCATGGACGCACCTCGCCCGATCCCTGGGCATTTACTGGACCCGAAGACCGCAACCGACAGCCACATGACATTAGGTTAACCGGTGCGCCGCAGGCGGTCGCTTCGCTGCGGGCACAACTTTCGCCCCGCAGGCACAAAGATCGCCAAACTCCACTACCGGCTAATCGACACGGCCGCGCGAGCCCGTATTGCGAGATCGATGAGACTTCGGTCGAACGCCCACCGGCAGTTTCCCCGATGCCCCGCTTTGCCGCATTCGGTCCCGCTCGTCGTCTTCGCCAGACTCGAAGCGAGCGCCACCCTCGCGATCAGCAGCCGCCTCGTGCCCCTCACCATCCTCGGGATCCCGTGTCGCGGGGAAAGAATAGGATTCCCGCAGCCATCGTCCAAGATCGATTTGCTGGCAACGTTCGCTGCAAAACGGCCCGAACTTGAATTCACCCGGGTCGAACGAACGCTGGCATGTCGGACATTGGATTCCAGCCATAAATCAGCTCGTCACTAAGGCTTCAATCCGCCCTTGCCGATTCCCTCGAAGAATTGGCGCGCCTGTTCCCGCTGGCTTCGGGTGAGCACTTGGTCGGGCAAGGCGTCTGGATCGCTACGCAGCGATTCGGCGACCTCCTGACGGACCGAGTCGACTGATTTTCCGGCGATGTTGGGGCCGTCCGCGAATCCCGTGCGGACCGCCTCGCCCGCCTTCAGCTTCGTCTTCGCTCGCGTGTCGTAAAACTTGCCATCGACGTCATCTTCCGGCCGCTCGCCAGCTCCGCGGCCCTTCCCCATGCCGTTACCTCGATTGCTACGCATGGAACCGAAGCCCTGGCCCTTCTGTCCCTGCCCTTGCCCCTTACCCTGTCCCTGTTTCTGCCCCTGGCATTCCTGGCAGCCCTGGCCTTGGCACTTCTGGCAATTCATCGAACTCTTCGCGTCGGCGATTTCTTCCATCAACTCGTTCACTGTCTCCAGTTGATCGAGTTGCGATTGCATCTGCTCGAGGTCCTCCGAGAGTTCGCCCAGCTTATCAGCCGCTTTTTGGCAGTCGCCGTTTTTGCAAGCTTCGGCCGCTTCGTTGAGCTTTCGGGCCATTTGCTCCATCTTCTCGATCTGCTTACCTTCCTTATTGAGCTCATCGAGCTTTTTCTGCAGCTTGGCGGCAGCCTCGGTTTCCCCCGCAGCTTGCTTTTGCTGGATCTGTTGTTCCAACTCTTGCTTCGCTTGCTCGAAATTCTTGGACGCCTCGGACAACTGCTCGCGCATCTGCTCCAACTGCTTGGTGAGCTGTTGGCGTTGGTTTTCGTCGAGTTTGCCTTCCTTGAGCTCTTTTTGGAGTTGGCTCAGTTGCTTCAGAGCCTGTTTCATGTCGCCCTGCTGCATCGCCTTGCCAAACTTGTCCGCCGGTCCCTGCTCGAAATTTTTGAGCTGCTCAAGCTGTTTCCGCATACTTTCGGCGGAGGACAAACCGTCGCGGCGCTGCTGCAAGCTTTTGGCCATTTCGTTGAGGTTCAAGAGGGCCGTCTTACGATCGATCGCCTGCTTGTCCTTCAATTCGTCCGTGCCTTGCTGCAGCTTCTTGAACAATTCGTCGGCGTCGGCCAGTCCACTCTCCGCCGCTTTCTTCTTCTGCTCTTCCAACCGTTTCTTCAGTTCCTCCGCCGATTTGCGGATCTGCTCGCGAACTTGTGCTTCCGCCGTGTCGGACGCCACCGTGCTCGACTGGGGAGCGGTCGCGTTGGCCACTAGCGTCAATAGGACGGCTCCAATCGCCGGGGCCAATGGCAAGGCGGCGGTCCACTGAGCCCGTATCGCGAACCGCTCGGGGATCTCCACCAGAGAGACTCGCTGAGCCGTATCGCGCAACAACGCTTCCCCCATCGACGACTCACGCTCCTCGAGCGTCAACAGCAGCGAACTGGCGACGCGGTCGCGCAACCCGAAGCGGCGATCGATCTCCACCGCCGCCTCGTAGTCGCTACGCCGCTTCCACCACGCGGCCACGACCGCGGCCAGTAGGCCCGCGATAGCCGAGCCGCCGGTCCAGGCTGCGACCCACATCCGCCACCCCGCCTCGGTCGCTGTGGTCGGTAGGAAGAAAAACTTGGGGACCGCCAATCCCAAGCAGGCGATGAGCAACGCTCCGAACATCGTCCACGGAGCGACCCGGAGAAATCGTTCCAGATTCAGGCGCCATCGCGCCCGAGCGATTTGCCGCGCAATATCATTCATCGAAAGGCACTCCCCGTTCACGACGGATTACCGTGGAAAGTCGACTCTGCATTGTAAGGCAGTCCATCGGAAGAACACACGGTAAAAAAGCGAATTTCCCGCCGTCTTGGACCGTCAGTTCCGCGGACCACGCCGGTCGTCCTTGCGGGCCCGCGACCGATCTTGACGCTGAGCTGTCTTGCGACCGGGGCGATATCCTTGTTGCTGCACGGGGCGGGCGGACGGTTTGGAGGCGGCTGTTTTCGGAACCGCGTGGTAATGGTCGGGATCGTTCGCCCGCCGACGCCGCTCTTGGATCGCTTCCGTCGGCGGGGTGGCTGGGATCAGGCAGTCGCAGCCTGCTCCAATCAGATCCTGGCGTCCCGCCTGCTGCAAGGCTTGGCGCACCTCGAAGTAGTTCTCGGGCTTAAAAAACTGCATGAGGGCACGTTGCATTTTGCGATCCCGCAATTGCCGCGCGATGTGCACCGGCTTGCGAGTGAACGGGTCGATCCCGGTGTAATACATGGCAGTGGCCACGTCGAACGGCGCCGGGATAAAATCCTGGACTTGGTCGGGCTGATACCCGTTGCGTTTCAGGAACACCGCCAGATCGATCATCGCGTTCAAGTCGCTTCCCGGATGGCTGGCGATGAAATACGGCACCAAGTATTGTTCCCTACCCGCCTTGGCTGACTCGCGTTCAAACACGGCCGCGAATTGCTCGAAATCATCTCCACTCGGCTTCCGCATTAGATTCAATACCGCGGCGTCCGTATGTTCAGGCGCCACCTTCAGATGGCCGCCCACATGATGCCGGGCCAAATCCCGCATGTACTCGGGAGATCGCCGGGCCAAGTCCATACGGATGCCGCTCGCCACAAGCACCTTCTTGACTCCAGGGATCTCACGCGCTTCGCGCATCAATTCAATCAGCGGACCGTGATCGGTTCCCAGCAATTTGCAAATCGTTGGATGGACGCAAGACTGCCTGCGGCAAACCGCCTCGACCTCGGGCCGTGAACATGTCATTTGATACATGTTGGCGGTAGGGCCACCGATATCACTCACGGTTCCTTTGAATTTTGGGTCGGCTGTCATCCCACGTATTTCACCGAGCACCGACTCTTTACTTCGCGACTGGATGATACGTCCCTGATGGGTCGTGATAGAACAGAATGTGCAGCCGCCAAAACAGCCGCGCATGATCGTGACAGAATCCTTGATCATGCTCCAGGCTGGAATCGGATCGCGGTAAACCGGGTGCGGCTTGCGAGTGTAAGGCAGCCCGTAAATCCGATCCATCGCGGCTTGGTTGATGGGGAAGGTGGGCGGATTCGCGACTACCGCCTGTCGATCATGCCACTGGACGAGCCGGCGGGCGTTGTACGGATTGGTCTCGTTATGGATCATTTTCGTAGCGTCCGCGAACGCTAGCTTGTCCGCCGCTACTTGTTCGAAGCTGGGAATCGTCAACGAGTCTTCGGGCGGCTTCTCGGAAGCGCCCAAGGCGTATGCGACGCCCCGCATATCGCGCAAATCCCGCATCGTTTGACCAGCCGCTAGCCTACGGGCGATTTCCACAATCGAGGACTCGCCCATGCCGAACACGACCAGGTCGGCTTTGCTATCTAAAAGGATCGAGCGGCGGACTTTGTCGCTCCAGTAGTCGTAGTGTGCTAACCGCCGCAACGACGCCTCGACCCCGCCCGCGATCACCGGCACGCCCGGGTAGGCTTCGCGAGCCCGCTGGCAGTAGGCCAATGTCGCTCGGTCGGGCCGCAAACCGATCCGGCCACCCGGCGAATAGGCGTCGCTGTTACGCACCTTCCTATTCGCGGTGTAGTGATTGATCATCGAATCCATGTTGCCAGCGCTGATGCCGAAAAACAGCCGCGGCTTGCCGAATCGACGCCAATCCTGGCTACTCTTCCAGTCGGGTTGGCTGACAATTCCCACGCGAAATCCGGCCGCCTCGAGCACTCGTCCCAGAATCGCCATGGCGAAACTCGGGTGGTCGATGTAGGCATCGCCGGTCACGATCACCACATCCAACTCGTCCCAGCCACGATCCCGCATATCCTCGGCAGTCATCGGCAAAGGCCGAGGCCTGGCGACCAGATCGGCGGGCGGTGACAAAGCGGCCAGCCGATCCGATCCAGACGGATCGAGCGTGACTATCGGAAGCGTGATCGGCGCGGACATGGCGGGTTCCATGAGTGGGTACGGCGGAGCCTCGGTACTTCTATAACGCCCGGCCGCCCAGTCGGCTAGGGCGAGCGTCCGCCCCCATCAGCGGCCAACGCCAGTGGTTGGTCACTCTTTGATTTCTGGTTTTTGCACCGCTGGATTGACAGGCGGCGGAAACGCGACGTTCGGAGCGGCGGCCACGCGAAGTGGACAAGGCAATCTATCGAGCCACCCGCGAAGGCGGACCACAACGTCGACCGCGATTGGAACTTGTCCGATAAGTTGGAACTGGCCGGCGGCAAGTTGAGCACGCAGTTGGTCGAGTTGCTCTGCGGCGATCCGAAGCCTTGCGGCTGAAACGTCCGCTGCGATCTCTTCCCGGACGAGGAAGCTCTGGCCTGCGGACCGTTCGCGTCGTAAGAACACCAGTTCGCCGCGTTCAGCCTTCACGAGTCGGCCATCGACGTAGGCGCGGCGAAGTTCTCCGGCCCCGTTGAATTGATATACCGGGTCAGCCCCGAAGTAAACGGAACATTCACCCGACCGGCGGAAACCAGCCACTATCGGCTCGGCGAAGCCCATGACACGCAATTCAACACGTTCCACCAGCGCCGTGGCTTCGCGGAGCAAGTCTTCGCGGTCCTGTTCCTGCTGCGCCATCGCGGCCTCGCCTATCGCGGCCTCGCCTATCGCTTATGGCCGCCGCGTCGAACGTTGGCGATAGCGCGCACTGGCCCGCTCCAGGATTCCGCGTTCCTCGAGCGTCAATTTATCGAGTCCCACTTCGTGCAGTTTCGCAAGGATTTCATCCACTCGCCGCTCGTCGTCCGGCTCACGTCCCCTGCCTAGCTCGTCGACGCGAGCGAGATCCAATTCCAGATCTCCCGAGGTCGCCAGCGATTCGTCCTCTTCCGCCCAAGGCTCATGGCCGGACTCGATGAACTGATCGCTTGGCACTTCTCTCTCTTCCGCGGCCCGCGTTCTAGACACCGTCCGCGGTGGTCGAGTCTGTAGCGTTGCCAGCCAGGGAGCGGCGGCGATAGCGGCCCGCGCCCGGCGTTCATGGCTCAATCCGGTGAACAGAACGGTTCCCGCCAAGATGCTTAAGGCGAACCACGGAGCGATCGGCGATATTGTTGGCTCGTCCCGCACAAAGATCGCGGTCACCGCCAAGCCAAACGCCGCCAGACGCGCCAACCTCGCCACCAGGAACTCGGCGATTTCCGTGCCGATTTGCGGCCGGGTTAATCGCACACTGGCTCGCAAGATCCGACCGCCATCAAAAGGAAACGCGGGAAACAGATTGATCACGAACAGCGTCCAATTGATCCAGAACGCTAAGCCAGCGAGCGTCGCCAGTGACAGGCGATCCCCCAGCGGCAGACCTTCCGGTTGAAGCGGGTCGAGCAATCCGGAGATGGCAATCGACGAATCGCACCAACGGAGAGTCGCCAAGCAGGGAATGAGGGCGATGGTTAAGTTCGTGAGCGGACCAGCGGCATGCGCGATGATTTCCGCCTTGGGATCGTCCCGCGACTCCCACTCCGTCAGCCCTCCCAACGGGCCGATCAACAACATCGGCGCATCGACCCCAAACCGCCGAGCCACCCACCAATGGCTCAGCTCATGGGCGAGCAAGCTGAGATAGAGAATGAGCAGCCCCACGGCGGCAAGCCAGACTAAACTGCCGCCCGCTATCGGCGACGTTGGCCCAACACCGCGCAACACTGTTCCCAACTGGGCGAGATATAAAACCGCCCCGCCAAACAACAGGAACAACGAATGCAATCGGAGCGGAAGTCCCTGCCAAGTGCCCAAGGGTATGGTCCAGTCCGCCGGCTCACGCATGGCAACCCCAATCGCCCTTGCCGACGCCATCCGCCGGCCGACACTTCCGCAATTCACCTTGTCCCGCCACCGCCCGACTCGCTCTCCAACCGCCGCCGTCGTATCCTAGCAGCGGTGCCAGACGCGTTCAACGTCGACCGCCGCCCTCTGGCGTCAACGGGTCAACCGCCCAAACACCGCTTCCGCAACTTCCCACTGACCGCTCTCCATGTCAAATCAATTGCGTCCCGAAGCCGCTTCCGCCTCGACAACATCCGGGCCTGCCCAGGCCGGGCCTACTCAGGCCGGGCCTACTCAGGCCGGGCCTACTCAGGCCGGGCCTACT
>JBJTOW010000111.1:0-4784 GCA_046074805.1 Planctomycetota bacterium
GCCTAGTGTTGGGCGCTTACGGAGTATGGGCGTACGGGACGCGCGATAGCGACTGGAGCGCTTTGTCGAGCGCCGGTTTGCGGGCGGGAGTCCTTCTAGGTTCGCTCTGGCTGGCATTGCCGCAACTGGAGCGACTGTTGCGGGTTTGCCCACCGTGGCTGCTCGCCGTGGCCGGGGCGTGCGGAGTGGCCGTGGTGGTTCGCCCGCGGCTACTCGTCTATTTGCTGCCACTGCTCGGTGTTTTGCTCGTCCTGCGATTCTTCGGCTGGCTGCTCAAACCGCTACCCGTGAAGCAGAAACCCGCAACCGCCGCCACGTCACGTCCCCCCTCACGCTCCGCCATAACCGATGATTGATACGCGTTTCGAGTCGAAGCTATTTGGCCCGTTTAGCGATAATCGGTCAGCCGTCTACGATCGCCATGCGACGGGTCTCGGAGGCTGGTTAGATAAACTATCAAACTGGCGAATAGTCTGCCGAAAACCCACTTTCGAGTCACATATTGCGAGTACGTATAGGTCACAGCCGGGCTGCTCGCTTTCACAAGGCCACTGAAGCTCGCTAACGTCACAGCGACGTTCACCGCCAGTCCGATGAACAATCCGCTCAAAGAAAGCCAAAACGACAGCGAGTCGCTTTCGAAAAGGACACTGCCGTAGCACCCCATAGCCACTCCGCAAACGCCGGACAGCAAGAAAAAGGCGATCTCCATGACCGTGCTGATGATCCCCTCTTGATCCCCCGCCGATCCGGATATCTGCGTCCGCGTTACGAATGTATAGTAGTTGCCCGCGATGTTGTACATCGTTCCAACGACGACCAAAACCATCGCGACGAAACACATGAGGAATTGCGCCATCGGCTCGGTACGCTGCGAACCCAATTGGGAAAACAACACGCCAAGAACCGTGACGATCCCAATCTCCACCGTCCAGTAAAGCTTGATTTCCTCCACAAGCTTATCGGAAAGTTTGTCCGCGCTGATCGCGGAGTGAGTCGTTCCGTCAGTCGCCGTGGTTCCCAGGTCGATCGCCATCAGTCCGAGGGCTCGCCGGGTGCAGGCATCCAGCACCGCTCGGGAGTTCAACAGCTGTTGCGATCCATTTCCAAGCGAATTCGCCGCCCCTTTGATCGCGACGTAATTCAAGTCTTTGTTCTTTGCGAATATTTCGCACAAACAGTAGAACTGGGCGACCTCCATGTCGATCAAATCGGCGCCATGGTACTCCGCCTTCTCGCGCACCCAATGCCGGTCGTAATACAAGTCTGTCGATAAGATTGTCGCCAGATCTTCCACTTGGCTGGGAAAGCGAGGCACGCAGCGGGTGCCGTCGCTCCAAGTGTGACGATGGGCGGATGACGGGCCATGCTTGCGGTGAAAATTGCCGAGGCTTGATAACGCAGTCCGCCCCAAATAAGCCTCGTGCAATAAATACGCGATCGGCTTTCGGTTTGGGGTCTCGCACGCCTCGGCTCCACCGGAATCGTCCGCGGCAAGCCATCCAGCGGTGCCGATCAGGATCAAGGTCTTGATAGAATCGCTCTGAGCGACGATTTCATAGAGAAGAGGTTCCAGGCAGCCAGTGCCAATGCCTGTCCAAATCAAGGTAAAGCGGTCGAACTGCCAGAATCGGTAACAGCGGTAAGAGTAGGTTCGGAACGGCCGTTGGCCAGCCACCCTTTCCACCACGCTTATCAACTCGTCGGGGTCCTCCCCGGCGCACAGAAGGACATTCTCGACGAGATAGGAGTCGTCGACGTTGGAATTGGGATGTCGCATTCGCTCCTCTCCAGCCACTGGCTTAGAAAATGTGAAGCGAGCGGAGACGGAACTCAACCCCGATCACGGTGACGATCACTCGCTGGGCGTTTCCTCAGCCTTGGCTTCGCGGCGGAAGACGGCCACGACATCCTCCACCGGGATCACGAACAACTGATTGTCCTGTTCGAAATCGACCGGGATGGCGTTTTTCGGGTGGAACAGGATTTTGTCGTATTGCCGGAGCGGCATATCGGCGTCGTTTTCCACAGCGGCGGAAATCGCGACGATCCGGCCAGTGATCGTGGGAATCTCGGACTGCTCGGGCAGAGCGATGCCGCCCTTCGTGGTGCGTTTAGGCTCGTCCTTGCGGACCAGCACTCGCGCTCCAATCGGCTCTACATACTCGAACGTCTTCGACCGCGGCTTCGACATGACCCGTTGAACCTCGCCTTGTCTCTTCGGCTGCTCTTGGAAAACAGTAGTCGTCTGGACACCGATTAACAAGCGGTCCTCGGCGGCCAGTCCGCACGGTGCGTCCGGCCCAGCGGGAAAGTTGCGCCGCAAGGATGGTTTGGACGGGCGGAGCGGCGGTGCGCGAGTGCGTTGTGGCGCCAGCGGCGGGCGGCCGGTATCGTGTCGGCCATCGGTTGCGGGCCGGCACGGCCGCTCCGTGCAAGCGGACCGTTCCTACATCGTCGGATTCTGGAAACAGGAGTGAACAGCATGCGCAGAGTGTGGATCGCGGGCTGGTTTTTGGCGGTCGTGGCGACCTTGGCGGGTGGCGAAACAGCGGTCGGTCGAGCCGAATCGCCGGGCAAGACCCGCGTGTACTTTGGCACGTATACGGGCGGAAAAAGCCAGGGGATCTATCGGAGCGAACTCGACTTGGCCACCGGCGCCCTGTCGCCACCTGTGCTCGCGGGCGAAGCCGTCAATCCATCCTTTCTCGCTTTGCGGCCCGGCGGCAAGTTCCTATACGCTTGCTCGGAGATGCAGTCCGAGGGCAAGCGGATCGGCGCCGTGGCGGCGTTCGCGATCGACTCAGCGACCGGCGACCTGAAAGCACTCAATAAACAGCCTTCGGGCGGCGGCGGCCCGTGCCATGTGTCGGTCGATCCGTCGGGTAGCTGCGTTTTGGTCGCCAATTATGGCGGAGGCAGCGTGTCGGCCATGCCGATCGCCGCCGACGGATCGCTCGGAACACCCGGCTCGATGGTCCAGCACACGGGTTCGAGCGTCAATAAACAGCGGCAGTCGGCGCCACATGCCCATTCGATCAATCCCGATCCGGCTGGCCGGTTCGCGTTCGCCGCGGATCTCGGGCTGGATAAGCTGCTCGTTTACAAACTGGGCGCGGCTGAAGGGCGATTGACGGCTAACGACCCGCCCTTCGCGTCAGTCGATCCCGGAGCGGGCCCGCGTCATTTCGCGTTTCATCCGAGCGGCAAGTTCGCCTACGTGATCAACGAGATTTCGCTGACGGTCACCGCTTTCAGTTACGACGCCGCCAAAGGCGTTCTGGCTCCTATGCAAACGATCGACACGTTGCCGCCCGGCGCCAACCGCGATGGCGCTTCGACCGCCGAGGTCCAAGTGCATCCCTCCGGAAAATTCCTCTACGGTTCGAACCGCGGACATAACTCGATCGCCGTGTTCGCCATCGACGCGACAACCGGCAAACTGGCCAGCGTCGGCCACGAAGGCCAGGACGTGAAGACGCCGCGGAATTTCG
Organism: Planctomycetota bacterium; assembly: GCA_046074805.1. Classification (GTDB taxonomy): domain Bacteria; phylum Planctomycetota; class Planctomycetia; order Pirellulales; family Pirellulaceae; genus CAIXSC01. The sequence goes on from JBJTOW010000111.1 coordinate 3,495, forward strand.
GCGTCGATCCGTCCGGACGCTTCGTCCTGGTCGCAAACCAGGATGGCGACTCAGTCGTCGTATTCGCGGTCGACCCGTCAACAGGAATGCTGAAACCGACCGGCCACAAAGTCGACGTGCCAAAACCGGTGTGTGTGAAGTTCGCCCCCTAGGCGGTTGTGACGCGCAGCGGCGGTAAACGCTACAATCCCGCCGCTGGCTTAGCGTCTGTTCTCGTTGCCTCGTTTCACTTCTCGGAGATGCGCTGATGAGTTGGGTTCGCGGAAGTTGGTTGACGGCTGTGGCGGTGGCGGTCGCCGCCAGCTTCGGTTCGGCTGCTCGGGCCGACGTTAAATTGCCGAAAATCTTCGGCAACCATATGGTGTTGCAGCAGAAGTCGCAGGTTTCCATCTGGGGCTGGGCTGATCCGGGCGAGGAAGTCACCGTAACGCTCAACGGCGCCTCGGCGACCGCCAAAGCGGGCGACGACAAGAAGTGGAGCCTCAAGATCGCGACGCCGGAAGCGGGCGGTCCCCATGCCGTCGTCGTGAAAGGCAAGAACGAGATCAAGCTGGAAGACGTGCTTATCGGCGAAGTCTGGATCTGCTCGGGCCAATCCAACATGGAATGGACCGTCGCCCAATCGGCGAACCCGGCCGAAGAGGCGAAAAACGGCGATCATCCCCAAATCCGCATGATCAAGGTCCAGCGAATCCCGGCGGAACAGCCGCTGGACGACATCAGCGGCCAGTGGCAAGCGGCCACTCCGCAAACCGTCTCGCAGTTCTCGGCCGTCGGCTACTACATCGCCCGGCAACTGCAAGGAGAACTCAAGGTTCCCGTTGGCATGATCAACACCTCGTGGGGCGGGACGATCTGCGAGGCGTGGACGAGCCGCGAGGCGCTGGCCGCCGACCCCGATTTCAAGCCGATTCTTGATCGAGCGACCCCGTTCAAGCCCGGCCAGCCCAATCAAGCCGCTGCGCTCTTCAATGGCATGGTGAACCCGATCGTGCCGTTTGGCATTAAGGGCGCGATCTGGTACCAGGGCGAATCGAACGTCCCTCGCGCTGTGCAGTACCGCAAACTGTTTCCGGCCATGATCACCGACTGGCGCCAGCGCTTCGGCCAGTGCGACTTCCCATTCCTGTTCGTGCAATTGGCCCCGTTCCGCTACGGCGGCAACCCAACGCTGCTCGCCGAACTGTGGGAAGCCCAACTCAAGACGCTCTCGCTGCCCAACACGGGCATGTCGGGAACCACCGACATCGGCAACGTCAGCGATATCCATCCAAAGAACAAGCAGGATGT
>JBJTOW010000112.1:0-5138 GCA_046074805.1 Planctomycetota bacterium
GGTTCGCCACGGCCAGCGGCGGCGACCCGTTCCATCTCGATCGGTAGTCCCGACTGCCATTCGACCCAGACGAGTGGCGGGACGGTGGCGTTGCGCGCGGCGAAAAAACGGCGGGTTTCGTCATCGGCGTCGCGGACGGCCGCCATGGGCGTGACAAACGACTTCACCTGGGCGACGTCGGACCAGTCGAGCCGCAAGAACTTCAACGTGGCTTCGAGGCTCTCGAGCGTCTTCCGAGTGGCAGTCCGCAAGTCACCCTTTTCGGCCTGACCTGCCACGTAAACGCGTGGGCCAGCCGGAGTGACGGCGGCGCTGACGGCGTTGGCGGCTTGGTTCACGGCCGCCGGCGCCGTCGCGACGGCGACGGCATCCACCGCCACCAAGGCATCCGGCAATGGCAGGGCGGTTTCCACGAAGCAGACGGCGGGTGGCGCTGAACGGAATCGCTTCGCCAAGTCGTCGCGCACTGTTGCCGCCACCGCCGCATTCGCAACGTAAACATTCAATTTGACGATTTGGGGCGTTGACGAACCGACGCCGCGCAGGACCTGGTCCAGACGTTCGTAAACGCGAGCAATCTGAGCGGATGCGCCCCCCTGTACGACGGTCGCCGCAGTGGCCGATTCGTGATCGGTCAACAGCGGAAGCATCTGCGCTGTGTGAACGAGGGGCGCGCTGTTGACGATAACGGCGGCCGCTTGGCCAGGTGATTCCTGAGAGCCAGCGACCGCTGGAACCTTCGATGCCTCCAGGGGCATTTTCAAACGGCGGATGGCTGGATCGGAATCGCCGACGATGGCGGGCGCCTCCTCGGCGTCAAGGCAAGTGGCGGTCGTTAACAGGGGCCCAATATGAATGGCTAGTAACAGGAGCCATGTCCGAGTGGCGGAAAGCATGATGAGTCCTTGCTTCGAAGGTTGGGGACCAACGGCAGCGCGGCGACGGATCCTAGCGGGAGTCATTTCGCGAACGATTGCGATGCGTCCGGAAAACGGCCGTCGCGGACATCGGCGGCGTAGCGGCGGACGGCGTCGCCAATAAGGGAACGCAGATCGAGATACTGCTTGACAAAGCGGGGCACATGTCCGGAGGTCAGTCCCAGCAGATCATTCAGCACGAGGACTTGCCCGTCGCAATGCGGACCGGCGCCGATGCCGATCGTTGGGATGATAAGGCTGCTGGTGATCTCGGCGGCCATTGGGGCCGGTACGCACTCGAGCACAACGGCGAACGCTCCGGCGTCCTGGACAGCCAAGGCGTCAGCCAGGATGCGGTCGCGGTCCCGCTGAACGCGGTAGCCGCCGGTCGCGTGGACGCTTTGGGGAAGCAAACCAACGTGCCCCATCACGGGGATTCCGGCGGTTACAAGACGTCGAATCACGCTCGCCAACTCGATGCCACCTTCGATTTTCACGGCTTGGCAGCGGGTCTGTTGGACAATGCGGGCTGCCGCGTCCAGCGTGCGATCCGCGCCCAGGTGGCCGATCGGAAATGGCAAGTCGACGATGGTGAGAGCGCGGGCGACGGCCCGACCAACGATCTCCGCGTGGTAGAGCACATGGTCGAGTGTGGCGGGAAGCGTCGAGTCGTGGCCACCCACGGCCATAGCGAGGCTGTCGCCGACCAAAACCGCGTCAACTCCGGCCTCATCGACCAGTTGGGCGGTGGGAAAATCATACGCCGTGACCATGGCTAGCTTTCGACCAGCCGATTTAGCCGCTGAAAAAGCGGGCGCGGTAATCCGCTGAACGGACGCTCGACCGGTCGAATGGCTCGATCCGTTCGAGCTGTACGGCGAGCCACCGCTGTTTTGGACGGATGTCGCCGAGTTGGCAGTTGGCGTTCCAGTGGCCGATCGCGGCGCGGCTGAGTTGGAGCCGGTCGCAGGGGCGGAGGAAGACGACGATTCAGGGGCGGGAATCATGCCCGTATTGTGGGCCGGACCCTAAGGCGCTCACAAGCGGGCGGGCCACTGTTCCCGTGGCGATTCTCTAGCCATTGTTAGACGAAGCGGATATTCTTGAGGCATTCGATGGCGATCAATCTAACAGGGGCCGCAATCGGCGGTCGGCATTCTCGGTGAGGCTCGTATGCAAGCGACTCGATGGAGTTCGTGGCTCGGACTGGCTGTTGTGATGGCTGCCATGAGTTTTTCCAACTCTGCCCCGGCCCAAAATCAAGCCAAACGTCCCGGCCCACCGTCAAACCGCGAACCGGCCCAAGGCGGCGGCACGATCAAAGGTGCCTCGCCCGGCGGGTTGGAAGTCCACGCCAGCGGCGGCGACCGCTACTTGGTGCAAATCGAACCACAGGCCCGGATGATCGAATATCTTGCAACCGCCGAGCCGAACTGGCTGGCGCCGGGGATGCTGGTGCGGTTCACTGCGACCGTGGATCGCCGCGGAAAGATCCAAGAGCCGATCGGCCAATTGGAAGTGATCACGTTGCGGGAAGGCGTGCAAATCGGTGTCGTGACCGACATGGGAGACGGCGGTGGGGTTGGCGAGGAAGGAGCCGCTTTGTTCCAGGACGCCAAGCCGGAAAAGAAGGAGAAGAAGAAAGCCCCGCCGAAGGACTCCGGCACCTGGACGTTTGTTGGTCGGTTGACCGAAGCCAAAAACGGCCGAGTGTCTATCGCCATCCCGGGAAAGGTGCTCAAAGGTGAATTGGCGGAAAACGCGAAAATCTCGGTGGATTACGGCAACCTGAGCCTCGTGAAGCCGGGAGATCAGATCACCTTTCAAGGCTGGTCACCGGTGGGACGAAAGCAGTTCGTGATGGCCAACACGATTACCGTGACCGCCCCGGAAAAATTAGTCGGCGCAACCAAGAAAAAACCCAAGCCTGAATCGGAAGGCGAAGCAGGCAAGACGGGCGACAAGCCCGAGGGCAAGCCGGAAACGAAGCCCGAAACGAAAACGGAATGATCTCTGTGGTATCGCTGCTACGGTTCACTGGTTGATTTCCGTGACCGGGTATCGTCGCGCCCTCGTGTTGCGCGCTTTTGCGGAGTCTCAGCGTTAGGGCGGCACCCTATCTCCGCGCATTTTTCTCACTGCGTTACTGCCTAGCTGGGTTACTGCCACACAGCATTGATGCCTCACCGCTGTGTAGCCTCATCGCAACGCTGCCTCGCTGCGGCGACCGCCGCGAGGATGCTGGCTTGGTGGCGACCGTCACTCGAAATGCTTCGGGCAGGTCGCCCCTAACCTCGCGGTGATGTTGGGGCACGCTAAGCCCCCTGGGTTTGGATTCGGGGGAAAGGAAAAACGGTCGTTAGGCCCGAATGCTTGCCCTATGATCGCATTTAATGGCGTGAAATCTTCCGTAGGCGAGCACCTTCGCGAGGTCAAGAGTGCGCGTCGCAGCCGACTGTGTCCGCCGTTGCTGGCGGAATCCATGGACACTATACTTGGGCCAAATAAACGAGTCTGAACAACTTTTCGGAAAAGGAGTTAGTAAGTGGCAATTCGCGTTGCGATCAATGGGTTTGGACGGATCGGACGGTTGGTTTTCCGCATTCTCGCGGGTCGACCGGGCGAATTCGAGGTAGTTGCCATTAACGATCTGACCGACACCCAAACGCTGGCGATGCTGCTCAAGTACGACAGCACCCACCGCATGTTCCAGGGCACCGTCGGTTACGACGCGGATGGGATCATCGTCAACGGCCAGCACATTCCCGTATTGAAGGAAAAGAATCCGGCTCAGTTGCCATGGGGCAAGATGAGCGTCGACGTGGCACTGGAAAGCACCGGCGTGTTCACTGGCAAGAAGAGCGTCGAGAAAGGCAAGCCCGGCTACGACAGCCATCTCTACGCGGGGGCTCGGCGAGTCGTGCTGAGCGCTCCGGCGAAGGACGATCCGGATTTGACGGTTGTCATGGGCGTCAACGACAAGCTGTTGACGCCGGAAATGAAGTGCATTTCGAACGCCAGCTGCACCACCAACTGCTTGGCTCCGATGGCCAAAGTGTTGCATGAGCGGTTTGGCATCGAGAAGGGGCTGATGACGACGGTTCACAGCTACACGAACGACCAACGCTTGCTGGATTTGGCCCACGACAACATCTATCGGGCCCGCGCGGCTGGTATGAACATCGTGCCGACGAGCACCGGCGCGGCGAAAGCCGTGGGCGAAGTGATTCCTGCGCTGAAGGGCAAGCTGACCGGCATCGCGCTTCGCGTTCCGACGTCGGACGGCAGCGTGACCGATTTGACGGCCGTGTTGGGCAAGTCGGTGACCGACAAGGAAGTCAACGCGGCGATGAAAGAAGCGGCTGAAGGGGAGCTGAAGGGCATCCTGCAGTACGTTGAGGATCCGATTGTGTCGAGCGACATCATCGGCAACCCGCACAGCTCGATCTTCGTCGCTCCGTGGACGCAGGTTATGGGCGGCAACCTGCTGAAGGTGCTCAGCTGGTACGACAATGAATGGGGTTACAGCAACCGCACCGTCGATTTGATTTCGATCTTCGGCAAGATGTAACCTTGCGTCGGTTAGATCGCCTACAATCAAGGGACCCGCGATTCGCCGCGCTGCCGGATCGCGGGTCTTTTCTTAGGGGTTTAAAGGTTTCGCCGCATGGTTTCGCTCGACTTCCATTCATTTCACGTTTCCACGCCGACCGCTGACGGAGTTGCGGCGGAGCACGCTGAGTTAACGGCCGGTTTCGACGCGGCTGACGCCATGGATGTGGCGGCCGCCGAGAGTCGCCGCCGCGAGTTGCTCGCTGTCTGGGATCGGCTGCGCCGGCGATTGGAGACCTGGGAAGCGCTCGTCTCGTTGCGTTTCCAGCAAGATACGCGGGACGCGGCGGCGAAGGCGGCGCGGGAGTACGCGGACGAGTTGCGGCCGAAACTAACTGGATTAGCGGTCGCGCTGAAACGCCGCTGCTTGGCTGCTCCGTTGCGTGATGTCGTGGCCCGGACCTATGGCGAGTATCTCCTTTCTCAGTGGGAAGCCGACGTTTTGACATTCGAGCCGGCGATTGAGCCGGATATGGTCGACGAGTCGAAGCTTGAGGCGGAGTACACCGAGCTGTTGGCTTCGGGGCGCGTCGAGTTCTTGGGGCGGACACACAATTTGTCGGAGATCGTGAAATACCGGGAGCATGCGGACCGCGACATTCGGCATGG
>JBJTOW010000113.1:0-2604 GCA_046074805.1 Planctomycetota bacterium
CTGCAGGTCACGATGGACACGGGCAACTTCCTGGAAGACTCCTACGCCCAGATGCAGCAGCTCGCTCCCCAGACCGTCTTCGTGCAGGCCAAGTCCTACTACGGCGGCGGCAAGTGGTACACGCTGGACATCGACTACGAGCGCGTGGGAAAGATCCTCGATGCCGTCGGCTACCGCGGCTATGTGTCGCTGGAGTTCGAGGGCAAGGAGGACTTCACGACCGCCATTCCGCGCAGCCTCGAGCTGCTGCGGAAGCACGTGTGAGCTGCGGTGCGCGGGGATGCGGTGAAGCTCGCCGATGCCGACGGGATGTCTTCCCGACCACGAAGTTTCATCCCGGAGATTCCCCGTGCCCTCCGTGGTTAAACTCTGTGCCCTTGTATGTTCCAAATGGATCGTCGGGCGGGTTATGTTGAAAAGGCTCCCAGTCCGTTGCGCAACGGACTGGGAGGGTCGTCGGTAGATCGATCGTGTCCAGGTGTCGAAACACCGCCACGGAGCGTGATCGCCGTTGACCTTGGTGCGAACCCGAACAGTCGTCTGAGACAAACGGCCCAAGGCCATTGATCTCGCATTTGCAAGAACGGGACACAACCATGAACGGATTCTATCAGGCCTTTGTCGGTGTGGACATCTCCAAGGATTCCGCCGATTTCTACATGCACCCCGCCGGCAGTCAGGGGAGCATCCGGAATCAGCCTGAGGGACATGCGCAACTGATTGCCAAGCTTCCCGCACCAGGCTCCTGCCTGATCGTGCTGGAATCCACCGGGGGCTATGAGACCGAACTGCTCTATGCACTCCAGGACGCCGGTCATGCTGTCGCCCTGGTCAATCCCAGAAGGACGCGAGCCTTCGCAGTCGCTCAAAACCAGTGGGCCAAGACCGATCGCATCGACGCCAGGATCATCGCGTTGTTCGCCGAGAGCACGAAGCCCGAAATCTCGCCTAAACCCTCGGAAAACCAAAGAAAACTCCGAGGACTGGTCGTCCGACGACGGCAACTCGTGGAAATGCAAACCGCGGAACGCAATCGCCATGACATGACGACCGAGGCCGCGGCTCGAAGAAGCCTCCGGAAGCATCTAGACTATCTCGAGAAGGAAATCCTGGCCCTCGAGCAGATGATCGACAAGCTCGTGCAAAAGGATCCTGAGAAACGGGAATCCGCCCAACGCATGGTCTCGGTACCGGGCGTCGGAAAAATCACCGCGATGACCCTCGTGTCGCAACTCCCCGAGCTCGGAAAGCTCAATTCCAAGGAAATCGCCGCTCTCGTCGGAGTCGCTCCGATCAACAACGATAGCGGCAAGAAGCAGGGCAAACGCACTACCAAGGGAGGCCGCGCTGAACTCAGAGCCGTCCTTTACATGGCCGCCCTCACGGCCGCACGGGTCAACCCCATAATCAAACCCTTCGCCGACCGACTCAAAGCCAAAGGCAAGCCCGTCAAGGTCGTCCTCGTCGCCTGCCTCCGCAAGCTCCTGACTATCCTCAACTCCATCGAAAAAAACAAAGCCAAATGGGGCGATTGCATCGCCCCAGTCGCTTGACAAACAACACAGTCGCTCCGTGGTTAAATCCCCCCGGCATTTCCCGGCGAGGCCTTTTCCACCACGGAGATCACGGAGCTTCGCACGGAGGAACGCCGGGATTCGACCAGCAGGCCCGCGGCCTACTGGAAGACCAGGTGCGCTTCGTTCACGACCAAGGGCGACTTGTCGCGGGCGTTGTAGTCGATGGTCAGCTGACCGGCGAGGCCCCAGCCGGCGTGGCTGGGATCGGCGATCACCATTCGCAGCGTCACGCTGTCTCGAGCGGGGATCCGCAGGGGCTTGGACAGCCGATGGTCATAGACGCCATGGTAACCGGGACGCTGCGACGTGTTGTCCGCCGCGGAATACCGGAACGTCGTCACACGACTCACCTCATCGGCCAGGATCGAAGCGTCGGGCGCCTTGAAATCCTTCTGCGGCACGAACCGCACACGCTCCACCAGCGCTTCCTCATCCGTCTCATTCCGCAGCGTGATCATGATGCCCTCCGCACTCGTCGGGCGCATCACCGTATTGGCCAGCCGCAAGACTGCTCCACCCGCCGACGCCACCGCCGACGCCACCGCCTCACTCGGCGCGGAACCGTTCGATACCGCCGGCTGCGGCTGGTCGGAGGTCACGCGACTGGAGGGACTCTCCCCGGCGGGACCGCGGAGATCGGGCCCCGCGGCGGCGCCCGCGTCGTTTGCCACCGCCGCGCGACTTGGGCCGGTCGGCAGGTCGGCCAGATACTGGCGGAACGTCGTCTGCCGCTCCTCGCTCGCCTGGCGTTCCGTGTCGGCCAGTTGCTTCAGCATCGACTGGGCGTCCGCGTCAAACTTCTGCAGCGCGCCGGTCAACTGGCCGTTCCAGCCCTCCAGCCGCTTATCCTGCCGATCCAACGCGTCCTGGTACGTCTGCTCCAGCTCCTCGCGTTCGTTGCGGAAGTCATCCGCCTGCTTCGACAGTTCCGCGCGGAACTCCGCCACCAGCGATTCGCGCGCCTCGACCGCTCCCTCCGATGCCGCGCGATTCTGCGAAATGAAGTAGCTTCCCAGCCCGAGGGAAA
>JBJTOW010000114.1:0-8578 GCA_046074805.1 Planctomycetota bacterium
GACTTCCCAGTCCGTCGCAGAAACTGCCGCGCGACAAGCTTAAAACTTCATTCAACGGAGCATCCACCGAAAGCCGTGGCCTTTTCAAGGCAATGGTCCGCGATCCCACGGTTTAATGATTCAATCGAAACTCGGCCGAGAGCATCAGTCCCCACACCAATCCCTGAATGGAGTCGCGCCGCCCGCCTGCGGCCGCCGAACCGCCTGCGGCCGCCGAACCACTCGATGTGCCAAGTGTCTCTTCAACCAACGTTCGTTCTTCGGCCGTGGCGCGGCGTCCGAGCACACTCAGGTACAGTTCATCGGCCATCGCCGACATGTCGTCGATCTTTTCCAGTCGGCCCGCGAGGCTGGCGGCGTTCGCCTGAGCCAGTCCAGCGATGGCCGGATTGTTCAGGAGAAACAAGGCGTGATCCACAGCGGGTTGAAACTCAACGTCCGACTGTCCTGGCAGCGGCGCGAATACGCTAACGATCGCCTTGGCCTGCCGTTCTAGCGGTTCGAGCTGTTTTTGGCGTTGACGCCAGGGCGGAACTTCGGGCTGTGCGGGCTGTTGGCTGGTTGGTGAGTTAACAGCGTCCAAGCGGCCCGATGCTCGCAGCAACGACCATGCGAATTGCTCGGGTGAAAGACCGCGCAGCGCGGCCACAGCGAACAGATCGGCTTGGGGAGCGGCCACATCGGGCCACTCGCTTGACCGCTGATAGGTTTCACTGAGCGCGATTTCCCGCAGCAGCGCCCGCAGATCGAATTGTTGAGCGATAAGAAATTGTTCCAGTTCGGCGAGAAGTTCGGGATGCGAAGGGCGGTTGGCGGCATGGGCCAGATCCACTGGATGAATCAGACCGCGGCCCAGCATCAGAGCCCACAATCGATTGGCGATGTTTCGAGCAAAACCGGGAGTTTCCGAGCGAGGCAATCGCTCCGCTAGCAACAGTCGGCGACTGTAAACGGGCACGCCTCGCGTCTTCGGTCCCGGGGCGACAACGTATAGCTTTTCCTTGTCCTCGGGTGGGTCCGGCAGCATTTCCGCGCCGGGCAGCCGCGGTTGTGTTTCACCCGCCTTGGCGGTGAACACGCTTGTAAAGGTAGCCTGCCCCTTCGCCGTTTCGCCAATCAACGAAACGTTTTTCTCCATGTCCCGAAAAGACACTATGCGCTGGAGAAAAGCGTAGAGGCCGTAGTAATCGGCTTGCCGGTAGTCCTCGAACCGTGGATCGTCATGGCATTGGGCGCATTGCAGGTCGATACCAAGGAACAGTCGACCGACATCGCGGGTCAATTGATGAGGCGCAACGTCGCGTACCAGGAAAAACTTAGCGCCCGCCGCATTCGGACCCTCCGTTCCATCGCTCGACAAAAGCTCGCGGACCATCCGGTCCCAGTGCCGATTTTCGGCGAACGCAGTCGCCAAATACGCTGGCCACGCGGAAGCCGCGATATCGTACGACGTGATGGTCGCCACACGCCGCTCCGTCAGTAGAGCATCAAAGACCCGAGCCATGTGCAACGGGTAATCGGGGCTGGCCAACAGCTCATCGATCAACTTAGTTCGCTTTTCCGGCGAGCTGTCATCCAGGAAACGACGGGCGCGTTCGGCTGTTGGAATGACACCATTCAGGTCAAGCGAAACGCGCCGCAGAAACTCGGCGTCGTCGCTACGTGCCGCCGCCTTCACCCCCCGCGTTTCCAGTCCACGGCCAATCCACGCATCGATCCGCTCGTGTAACGACGCTGCATTCGGCGTGGCATTACCCGAGGGATTCGGCGAGAGGTTCGGTGAGAGCTTCGGCGGCGTCTCGTCCGCGGCCGCCGTTCGAACAGTCACGCGACCATCGCTGCTTAGAGCCGATATCAAGGCGGTCAATGGATTAGCGGACGGCAACGCTGCAAACATCACGCTGAGCGCGAAAATCGTCATCGCCAGTCGCGTGCGACCCGACGTCAGTGGCCATGGACGTGTCGACCGCGACAGGCACTTGGCAAGGCAATTCACGCGGGTGACGATCATGCGAGCAGCCCTTCGATTACGTGGCCATGGACATCGGTTAGCCGCCGATCGATGCCGTTGTTTCTCCAGGTCAAACGCGTGTGATCGATGCCGAGCAATCGGAGAATGGTCGCATGAATGTCGTACACCTGCGTGGGGTGGTCGCGATCGAGTGGTTTGTAGCCCCATTCGTCGCTCTCGCCTACCGTCACGCCGCCCTTGATGCCGCCGCCACATAGCCAATTCGTGAATACGTAGGGGTTGTGGTCGCGACCCTTGCCGCCTTGCGATGACGGCATCCGTCCAAACTCGGTGGTCCAAAGTATCAATGTGTCGTCGAGCATGCCGCGTTGTTTGAGATCCTGGATGAGTGCGGCCGCGCCACGAGCCATACCAAGCGCGAGTGGACCGTGGTCGCGGCGGATGTCCTCGTGCGAATCCCAATTGCGGCGAGGGAATCCATTGTCGTTACCGCTCCAAATCTGCACGAAACGAACGCCACGTTCCAGCAGGCGGCGGGCTGCGAGGCATTTCTGCGAGAAGTGAAACGTCTCTTCGGCGTCGTTGATCTCTTTGGGCCACTCGCCGGGAACATGATCCAGCCCATAGAGACTCAGGACGTGAGCCGGTTCGTCCTTGAGGTTTAATGCCTCGGGCGCGGCGAGATGCATCCGCGCGGCCAACTCGTAGCCACGGATGCGGGCGTCAAGGCGTTGATCCCCGGGGCGTTCGGCCGCATGACGCCGATTGAACCGCTCCATCAATTGCTGCGCCGCCGGTTCGCCCTCCCGCCGCACGTAGGCGCCGACGCGGTGCGGGAATAAATCAGCGATCGGCGTCTCCGTCCCCGGATAGATGATCGTTCCCGCGTGTTGCGAAGGCAAAAAAGCGGAATCCCAATTCTTCACCCCGTTGGACGCGAAGCCGCGATGATCGGGCAAGACGACGAACGTTGGAAGATTCTCGTTAAGGGACCCCAACCCATAGCTGACCCAGCAACCCATTCCCGGAAAGCCTGGCAACAGGAAACCGGTTGTTTGGAGGAACGTCGCCTGCGAATGCACGCCCGACTTTCCTACCATATTGTGGACAAACGCAAGATCGTCCGCGACCTCTCCGAGCGGCGCGGCGACCTCGCTCAACATTTTCCCGCATCGGCCGTACGGCTGGAATTTCCAAAACGGCTGGAGCCAAGGTCCGAGCCCATTTTGAAACGCCTCGACCGGTTCTCCGAAGTCGCTCGCCTTGCCATGGTGCTTAATGAGCGCCGGCTTGTAATCGAACAAGTCCAGGTGGCTCGCCGCGCCCGCCATAAACAACTGCACTACTCGCTTCGCCTTCGGGGCGAACGCCAGCGCCGGATGTCGCTCGGAAGCGCCGAGCTCCCGGTCCTGGGCTAGCATCGCCGCAAGCGCCAGGCCCCCGAGGCCGCCTCCCGCTTCGAATAGAAACTCGCGGCGGCTACGCATCGAAGAATTACCCATGGGCAGTGGACTCCATAGTGGGAACTCGAGAAGCATCAGTCCACAAAAGCGAACTCGTTCAAGTTGATCAGCACGCGGCAGACGTTGGCCAGTCCTTCCGCACGGAGGAAATCGGCGAGCGCCGCGCGTTCGTCGGCGGTAGGTAACCGCCCGAGCGCCAAGCGCACCGACAGATCGACTTGGGCCAGCGGCTCGTCTCCCGCCTCCCGCCGCACCCTGTCGGCGAAATGCGCGGCCTGGGCCACCATGAATCCGTTGTTCAGCAAAGCGAGAGCTTGGATCGCCGAGACGCTCTCGTTGCGGCGCTCGACCCGCATCGAAGGATCAGCGCAATCCAGCGATGTCATGAACGGCTGCGTTTGCGACCGAACCAGGAAACGGTAGACCGAGCGGCGCCATGTCGCCGGATCGTTCGGATCGGCTAAGTGGTATTCGTAGTGGGGCGAATGCTCGGGATGCAAAACCACAAAGTCTTGATAGCCGGGGCCTCCCATCCGTAGATCCAGCTTGCCACTGACGGCAAGAACAGCGTCGCGAATCGCTTCCGCTTCCAGTTTCCGGCGCTGTTGACGCCACAGCAGTCGATTGTCCGAGTCAATACTTCGGGCCCGCGCGGCGCGGTCGGGCGGGCCGTCACCGCTGGACTGCCGGTAGGTCGCGCTGAGCACAATCGCTTTGTGCAGTTGTTTCAGCGAACCGCCGCCGTCATGGAATTCGCAGGCCAACCAGTCGAGCAAGTCCGGATGTGTCGGAGCGGTTCCCATCCGGCCGAAATCGTTGCTCGTTTCCACCAAGCCGCGGCCAAAATGGTACTGCCAGACACGGTTGACGATGCTTCGCCAGGTCAGGGGATTGCGGGGTGAAACCAGCCATCGAGCCAACGCGGCCCGGCGTTCACCTTCTCTATGGTTTGTGGGCAGTTCGAACCGGCCGCTCAACATCGGAAACGCGGATATCGCGCCGGCCGAGACCTCGCGTCCCCGCTGCGTCACATTGCCGCGTTGCAGGATCGCGATCGAACGCGGTTGGCCACCGCTGGTGCCTGTGCCGGCGAACGCCCCGTTGCCCTGGTGGATCGTGCCGGCATAGACGACGCTCGGCGGCGGCAGCTTCGACAGCTCCGCCGCGATGTCGGCAAGTTCCCGCTGAGTCGATTCCAAGGCGGCGAACGAGGACGCGTCGAGCGCGCGCCGCAGCAACTCGTCCCGCTCAGCGGCGAGCTTCATGACGGGTGTTGTCTCGGGCGCGGTTGGAGCGTGTCCATCGATGAGGTTTTTCTTGCCCCAGCGTGGACCGGCTTCAATCGAATCGAGCGCCGTGACCGCCGCGCGGCGTGCGCGGTTTTCACCCTCAGTATCGATCGCCTCCAATTCCGCGAGGGCGAATATGTAGTCATTGGAACGCGGAGCCAATTTCACCGCGGTGACACGCACATAACGTCCACGGCGTCCGCCAGCGTCAAGCCGCTCGGGTGCGACTCCCGGGTTGCGTTGGTCGGCGTCATCCCGCGCCGCGATCACCACCGTTGCGGCTCCAGGCGGGAACGCAGGGTCGTCGCTCAATTCAACGCGGTAGCGCGCCGGAAACCCAAAACCGGCTCCGATATTGTTGTAGTCGTCGTAACAGGGACGTAGCACGATGGCCGATAGAGCTCGGCTTTCTCCCAGATCGATTTGAACCCACTTGGCCGCATCCACGCGATTCGAGATCGCGCTGTGATAGCCAAACTCGACGGCCGTATTGCCGGGCTTTCCGTTGACGCGAGTTGCGGCGATCCGACGATCTAACTCGGCGAGCGCCGGTCCCGCGTTTTTCCTCGCAGCCGCCTCTAGTTCGTCGCGACGGGTCTCCGCTGTTCGCTTGCGGGCGGCGAGTTCGGCTTGTAGCCGACCAGTGTGCGGGTCAGCCCAATAGGTTCGATCCGCCCGATCTAAGGCGGCGAAGACGGCCTGCAAAGAATAATAGTCCTCTTGCGTGAACGGATCGAATTTGTGGTTGTGGCATTGAGCGCAGTGGATTGTCACGCTGCAAAAAGTGCCCAGCGTGTTCGCCACCATGTCGTCGCGGTCGAGGTGCCTGGCGATCTTGCCGTCCGTCTTCGATTCGGGAACTTCGGCATGGCCGATGAAGTCCCATGGCCCAGCGGCGATAAAGCCCATCGCTTCGATGCCGTCCCGCGTCCCCGGATACAGCGTGTCGCCGGCGACTTGCTCCTCGACGAAGCGGGCATAGGGCTTGTCTTCGTTCAACGCCCGGATCACGTAGTCACGGTACGGCCAGGCGTTCGGCCGCGGCTTGTCCTTGTCGTAGCCATGCGTGTCGCCGTAGTGAACCACATCCAGCCAGTGGCGGGCCCAGCGTTCACCGTAACGCGGCGACGCGAGCAGTTCGTCCACAAGACGTTCGTACGCATCTTCGCGAGTGTCCGCGGCGAATCGCTCGATCGCTTCGGCGGAAGGCGGTAAACCGACCAGATCGAATGACAATCGTCGAATGAGCGTCCGTCGATCGGCCTCAGGGGATAAATCCAAAGCGTGTGTGCGCAGTTTCTCGCGGACATAAGCATCGATGACCAGCGGTCCGCTACGAATGAGCAGTGCCGCGGTTTCGGCCATGGGGCGAGTCGATTCGCTCGCGGCGAGCGACTTGGGACGAGTTGGCGGTGTCGGACGCCCGAGCGGCTTCCAAGCCCAATGGTCGAGCCGAGGATCGCGGTCGGTCGACGGTTTCATGGATGACTCTGGCCATTCGGCGCCAGACGCGATCCAGCGACGAAGAAGTTCGATTTCGGCGGCGGACAACGCTTCGCCTTTCGGTGGCATGCGATCCGCTTTGGCTTGACTGGCGACGCGCCGCAGAAGCTCGCCCTCGCCCGTTTGTCTGGGCACGATGGCGGGGCCGGTGTCGCCACCCCGCAAGGCATGTTCGCGAAGATCGAGCCGCAATCCGCCCTCTTGCATCGTCGGTCCATGGCAGCCGACACAGCGGGCCTGAAGTAGCGGGGCAATCTGCTGCTCAAAACTCAGCGACGGCTGGCCAACTTTGCCGTCTGCCTGGACGGATTGGCCAGCTTGGCCTGCCACTTGGCCGTTCTGACGGCCCGATTGGGCCACCGAGGGGTCCTTGGTTGGCGGTTCATCGGCCCAAGCAGCGTTTGATGCACCATCGATCCACAGATGAACGCACGCGAGTGCGACGAGACACCCTTGCCAAAAAAATCGAGGCGATCGAAGACTGCGATCGCATCGTCGCGTCGTGAAGTCCGCTAATGCGACTTGAGGCATACCACGCCATCGTTTCATGTGGCACCTTGATCGAAACAAATCCTACCGTCCGTCTTGGGCGTTGGTGGTCCCGCGACCTGGCTCATGGTTCACAGCGTCAGGCCATGAATCGATTGTCGATCCTGGGTCACACGCCTGTTCGAAGTTTAGCGCACGACGGGATCGTGTGCCACTGCATGGTGGGCAGCCGACGAGCGGTTCCGAGCTGTTCCAACTTCGAGAGATCGGTTTCTAATGATCCGCAGAGCCGATCATTTAAGCCGGCTTGGGTTTGATGCTTGCGACGGTTCCACGAGTCGGCTACTGTGGCGCCGACCCGCGAAGCGGGACTGCCGGTTGAGACGAAAAGAAGGGCGGCGGAAGTCGTCGAAACGATCGCTCCAAACGGTGGCAGGGACGGGCGTGAATTGCTGACAGTTATTGGCGTCGATGCACACAGGTGTTCGGAAGCGAGGCGAGGAAACCAACATGCGAGTCGAGTGGCGAACGATGGCGGAAGGAGTGGGGCCAACGGATCAGGTAGGGCCTGCTGATGGATACGGGAGCGTGAACTTGCGAAAGTCGATCGCGAGCTGTGAAAACGACAGTCGAGCAGTCGGTGGACCCGCCTTGGGTCGCCGAATCGATGTCGATGGTCGTCGAATCGCGGCTTGGCTTCTGGCGACATTAAGCGTGGCAGTGATTGGTATCTCGTGGCTCGCCGATGCGACTCCCGCCTTCGCGCAAGGGGCAGCGGCCGCAGCCTCGGGGCACACGATCCGCACCTTCAAGAAAATCAAGCTGTCGGACAAGTTCTACAGCGAGGGCATGTTTTACGGCGACTTCAACCACGATGGAAAAATGGATGTCGTGGCCGGTCCGTATTACTACTTAGGGCCGGATTTCACGCAGCGCGTCGAATACTTTCCCGCCAAGGAATTCGATCCGCATAGCTACTCGAATGCCTTCTTGATGTTCGCCCATGACTTCACCGGCGATGGCTGGACTGACATCCTGGTCATCGGATGGCCAGGCAAGGAATCGTTCTGGTACGAGAACCCGAAGGAAAAGGGCGGTTCGTGGGCCCAGCACCTCGCGTTCAAGAAGGTCGACAACGAGTCGCCGGGATTCGCCGACATCACGGGCGACGGCAAGCCAGAGATCATCTGCCATACCGACGGCGTGTTGGGCTACGTCGAGGTGAACTGGGCGGAGCCGCGCGGTCCGTGGCGGTTTCAGCCGATTTCCTCCAAAGGCGGCTGGGGAATGTACACGCATGGCTTGGGCGTCGGAGATGTCAACGGCGACGGCCGCATCGATTACTTGCTCCGCGAAGGCTGGTGGGAGCACCCGACAGCCGCGAAGTCCGCTGAACCTTGGCAGACCCATCAGGTCGATTTCGGCGGCGGTGGCGCCCAGATGCATGTCTACGACGTCGATGGCGACGGCGATAACGACATCATCACCAGCTTGCAGGCCCACGGGTTTGGTCTGGCGTGGTTTGAACAATCGAAGGACGGCGCGGGCCAGTCGCAGTTCAAACGCCATCTCATCACGGGCAGCAAGCCGGAAGAAAGCCGCTATGGCGTCAAGTTTTCCCAGTTGCACGCCATCGATTTGGTCGACATGGATGGCGACGGCGTGAAAGACATCGTGACCGGCAAGCGTTACTGGGCGCACGGCCCGAAGGGCGACGCCGAACCCGACGCGCCTGCCGTGCTCTACTGGTTCAAGCTCGATCGGAAAGCCGACAAGTCGGTCGATTTCATCCCTTACCTGATCGACAACGATTCCGGCGTTGGAACTCAAGTGATCGCCGCTGACATCTCGGGCGACGGCAA
>JBJTOW010000115.1:0-11152 GCA_046074805.1 Planctomycetota bacterium
GAACAACTTGGCCGTGGCCAAGCCGACGCGCAATCCAGTAAACGAACCGGGACCATCGACCACCGCGACCAAACCGATTTCGAACGGCCGCCAAGCGGCGTCTCGGAGCAGACGATCAAGCAGGGGCGCTAACCCTTGAGCGCTGCGCGTCGGCGGGGCTAGTGTAGCCTCCGCGATAAGCTGGCCGTCTTCCGCTAGAGCGGCTGAACCATACAAGCCGGATGTTTCCAAGGCCAGAATCTTCAGCGGCATGGTGAGCCTGCGGTGACAAATCAGCTCGCGCGAGTGGCGAATAGCAAATGGCGAAAACCGCGCGGGAAGCGTTTTCGCCGCCGGAACCGAAGAGAATAGCATCCGGCAACCGCCCATGGGGACCTGGTTGCCAAGGAAGGGCGAAACGCCATCGAAATCGAAAACATCGCCCCTTGGCGATTCAGCTGGGCGTTCTCCAGCCAGAGAACTCGGATTACGATACCCTGCTTCGGGACGCGGCCGTGGCGCGATCGCCAGCGGCGGCCTACCATGCTCGATGTGCCACACCAGGCGCGATCGATTTCACGACTGAGAGCGGGCGGCGAGGTTGCGGTATGTCCACAAACGCAAGCGAAACGGCGGTGACGCGCGAACGGTTGCTCGCAGCGCTTCGCAAGGTGCGCGGCGATCTGTTGTCCGAGCGTGTGGCCGGAGCCGGCCACTGGGTTGGCGAACTGTCCACGTCCGCATTGTCGACCGCGACCGCGATCAGCGCGCTGGTGCTAGCCAACGGTTTCCGCCCCGGGCAGCACGTCGACGCGCCGGTGGACCGACCTACCAGCGGCGAGCAACTGAGCGGCGAACCAGTCAGCGGCGAGCAACTCGCGGAGCGACAAGCTGATGGGGCGCGAATCGAGCGCGGCGTCGCTTGGCTTGCCGAGCGACAAAACGCCGATGGCGGCTGGGGAGATACCGACCGCAGCGTGTCGAATATCGCGACGACGATGTTGGTACGGGCCGCGTTCACCTTAGCCGGACAGACGGAGAAATACGCTGAGCGGATGGCGGCGGCCGTTCGGTACATCGACGGCAAACAAGGTCTGGTCGGACTGCGACGGCGATACGGGCGGGACAAGACATTCGCCGTGCCCATCCTGGCGAACAGCGCCTTGGCGGGGCTGACGCCGTGGAGCGAAGTTTTCCCTCTACCGTTCGAATTGGCGTCGTTCCCGCAGTCCTGGTACCGCTTCTTGCGAATGCCTGTCGTGAGCTACGCGGTGCCCGCTCTCGTCGCGATTGGCCAATTGCGTTTTTTCCGGCGCCCGCCTTGGAATCCGTTGATTCGATGGTTTCGACAAGCCAGGGTGGCGGCGAGCCTAGCGGTGCTTGAACGGATGCAACCCGCGAGCGGCGGCTACCTGGAAGCGATCCCTTTGACAAGTTTCGTGGTCATGAGCCTCGCGGGCACGGGACGCGCGAGCCACCCTGTCGCCCAACGGGGCCTCAAGTTCCTCCGCGAATCCGTCTTGGCGGATGGGAGTTGGCCGATCGATGTCAATTTGGCAACTTGGCTAACCGGTTTAGCGACAGTCGGACTGGCAACTGGTGACCCTGCGGCCTGTGAAGCTGCGGCCTGTGAAGCTGCGGCCGAAGAGACTGCAACCGGTGAACCTGCGACTGGCGAATGGGCGTGGGCTGATCGCGTCGCGGGGGATTCACGGTGGGAAGCTTGTCGGGACTGGCTATTGGAATGTCAAAATCGCGATCGCCATCCATTCACCGGCGCGGATCCTGGGGGTTGGGGTTGGACGGACCTCAGCGGCGCAGTTCCGGACGCGGACGATACACCGGGAGCGCTGTTGGCGCTCGCCGCATGGCGGCAGGGGGCACGCTTGTCGCCCGCGACCCGGTCGCGGATCGACGATGCGGCGCGGCTGGGGATTTCGTGGCTTCTCGGGCTCCAAAACGACGATGGCGGATGGCCAACCTTTTGCCGAGGCTGGGGTCGGTTGCCGTTTGATCGATCTGGAGCTGATCTCACCGCGCACGCCTTGCGAGCCCTCAACGCCTGGGAGCCATTCGGTATTTGTGATTCGGTGATGGGACGGCGGGTCGCACGAGCCCAGCGAGCGGGGTGGAATTACCTCGGCAACCAGCAGCGGGCGGACGGCGCTTGGATTCCGCTGTGGTTCGGCAACCAGCATTTGGAAGGCGAGGAAAACCCGCTGTATGGCACCGCGAAAGTGGTGCTGGCCTACTGCGAAACGGGACGAACCACCGACCCGCGATCTCGTAAGGGGCTGAAATGGCTGGCGGCGTGGGTTCGCGAGGCCCTGGCTAAACCCGAGGCGATCGCCGTGGAGGAAATGTCGCTGGCCGTCGAGGCGTTGGCGTCAGCGGCTCAACCGTTGGCCGCGTCCTCTGCGACGGGGGCGGACAAGATTCACGATTTCGCCAGTCGCCAAGAGCATCTCGCCAATCCGCGAAACGGTGGTTACGAGGAAACGGTGGATCGAGCGGCCTTGCGGTCGGGACTTGACTGGCTCATCCGGGCGGTTGAAACTAGTACCCATTCGGAACCGACCCCGATCGGACTGTATTTCGCCAAATTGTGGTACTACGAAAAGTTGTATCCTTTGGTGTTCGCTGTTGCGGCGCTGGGACGCGCGTCGCGGGCGAGCGGGGTGGTGAGCGAAACGGTCGACTCGCTGGTTGCCGAACCCGCCCAAATTACCGCGTCCCCGCTTGACTCACGAGGAGCCGCCGTTGAGCACCGCGCATCTACCCCAGCCGTCCGTGTCGGAACCTGAACAGGTTGAGACGCCCGTTGGCGTGGGCGCCGAAGGCGGACGCAAATCGCGGCGTCGCCAAACGGCGCACCTCAAAGACGTGCCGCCGACGCCGCAGCTTCGCGAGTCGCTGCGCGATCACTGCCGCCGCGTCGCCGCGCAACTGGACAAGTCCCGACCGCTCGCCAAGGACGAAATGGAAAAGGTCGTCCGGCGGATGTTGGCCGAGGCGAACCAGCCAGAGAGCTACGTGGGCTGGGCGATGGTCGTGTTGGCGACCGAGTTCTGGCGTGACCAAGTGGCGGCGGTGCCACCGTCGCGTCGACTGTTCCTGCTGCCGCACTGCTTGAAACACGCCGAAGGTTGCCCCGCCGACTATGATGATTTCGGGCTCGATTGCGAGCGGTGCGGTGCTTGCAGCATCGCCGATTTCCGCGGCGAAGCCGAGAAACTGGGCCATAAGGTCTTGGTCGCCGAAGGCTCGCCGATCGTCCTGAAAATCATCGTCAGCGGCTATGTCGATGCGATCGTCGGCGTCGCCTGCTTGAATGTGTTGGAAAAAGCGATCGACAAGATCTTGCTGGCGGGCATTCCCTGCATGGCGGTGCCGCTGTTGTCGAGCGATTGTCGGAACACCTCGGTCGACGAAGCCTGGGTGCACGACATGATTCACGTGCAGCCGTCGGCGGACGTGCCTTCAACTCGCAGCTACGTTCATCTGTTGCGGGCCGCCTCGGGACTGTTCCAACCCGACGAAATGGAGCGTTTGGCGCCGCGTCTGCGCGGTGGGCCGCGACTGGCGGACTTGCGAGCGGCGGGCGACAAGCAAGTGGATCCGATCGCGGGCACCGAGGCGATCGCTTACGATTTTCTCGGACGGGGCGGCAAGTATTCACGTCCGTTCATCACGCTAGCGGTTTACGACGCGCTCACAGGCGGTCACGGGACGGCTCGGGACGGGGCAAACCATGTCGCGACGTTTCCGGACTCCGTGCGCCGCGCCGCGATGTCGATCGAAGCGTTCCACAAAGCGTCGCTGGTGCATGACGACATCGAGGACAACGATCAGTTTCGCTATGGCGAGGAGACGCTGCATCGGCAGTTTGGCACTCCCACGGCGATCAACGTCGGAGACTTCCTGATCGGTTTGGGTTATCGGCTCGTCAGCCGCGACTCCAAGGTGGCCGGCGCGGAGACGGTGGCTGACATTTTGGATTTCCTTGCGGACTCGCACTTGCGTTTATCCGAAGGCCAAGGCGCCGAGCTCCTGTGGCGCGATGCTCGCGATAAGCGTTTGAAGCCGCTCGACGCATTGAAGATTTACGCACTGAAGACAGCTCCCGCGTTCGAAGCGGCTGTCTACTCGGGAATCCGCCTCGCCCGCCCGGTCGGTGATTTGGCCGAGCCTGTCCGGCAATTCGCCCGAAATCTGGGCGTCGCCTTTCAGATCTTGAATGATCTGCAGGACTGGAAGGGCGACAAGCACAACAAATTGGCGGCGGGTGGCGACGTGCTGGGTGGCCGTCCCACCATCCTGTGGGCGTTGGCGCTCGAGGCACTTCCCCCCGCTGATCAGGAACAGCTACTTGGGCTAGTCGCCGACGACAAGATGCCAGCCAGCGCCAAGGTCGCTTTGACGCGTGGGCTGTATGAAAAGGCTGGGGTTTTCGAGAAAGCCTTGCGGCTCGTCGACAAACATCAAGAGCGGGCGGAAGCGATCGCCGATCAATTGGAACCAGAGGAGTTGCGGCGGCTGTTCTACTACTTGATCGACACAGTTTTGGAACGGCCTGCCGAACCCGCCGAAAAGCCTCAACCGGTGGTCAGCGCGATCCTACCAAGCATCGCTGCTCCGGTTCCCTCCTAGCGAATCCCTACCGCGAGCGAACCATTGACTTGGAAGCCCCGCGCCGCCTTCCCGCCTGATTTAAGCGTCCTGGTCGACCTGTTCTACCCGAACTTGTCGGCCTTGGGCGAATTTCAGGAGTCCGACGCGAGCGGAATTCCCGCGCCGTTTCGTGGATTGTTGGCCCACGACGCTCACATGACGGTCACCGTCGAGGCGTTCTTCCGCGACACGGTCGATGTCGCGGTCTTGCAGTCCCATCACACGCCAACGCATTACTCGCGAAAAATCCTGCTTAGCACTCGCCGAGGCCACCAACCGGTGCTCTTCGGCTTGGTGCGGTTGAATCTCGGCTTTTTGGCGCCAGATGTGCGGGCGGAGATCGAGAGCGAACGAGTGCCTCTGGGACGGGTGTTGATCGAACACAACGTCATGCGAAACGTTCGATTGCTGTCGCTCTGGCAAATCGAACCTGGCGCCGAGCTGCAACGCCTATTCGGACTCGCCGCTTCCCAGCGCTGCTTTGGCCGCACGGCGCTCATCTACTGCAACGGCGTTCCGGCCGTCGAACTGTTGGAAATCGTCACACCGCGACTGCCGGTGTGATGTCGGCGATCCGTTTGGCATCCCCAGTGCCGTGATCTGTTTCGCGATCGTCGTGGCGAACCAGCTGGAAAGCTGCGCGTTTTGAGTCGTCTTTATCACTTGTGCCGATCAAACGAATTCGGACAAGCAGTTCAGCCGATGAAGCAATCCTGCGGTCGTCTCGGATTCGTCCCGCGGGCTTTCACGTAGACAGGCACTGATGGACCACCTGGATTATCTGGAACGGGTGCGGCGCTTCGTTCGCTCGACCTTCGAAGAGCTCGGTGGCCCCGTCATGACGGTCGAAGAGACAATCCTACTACGCGGCGATCACTACTGTGGTCGGCGTTTCCGGAGCGGTCCGCTGGTCGCGGTCTGGTTCAGCGATGAGAACGAGCTGAAATTTTACGCTACCAACGGTGGAGTGGCTCGGGTGTTTCGACCTGCGGTTGTCGTCGAGCACACGTACCAACAAAGAGCGGCGTGAACTGTCTTACTCTTGCCCATGTGAGCTGAAAGTTGACAGTCACTCCTAAAACGCCAGCGAGGCGGCTGGCTTCGAAGAAGAGTGCGGGAAACAGGACTTGAACCTGCACGACCTTGCGGCCACTAGGCCCTCAACCTAGCGCGTCTGCCAATTCCGCCATTCCCGCAGGACTTTCGGTCACGGGATTTCGCCCGTGCGAGTGCCCAAGTTTAGGCGAAGTTCGGCGGGCGTCAAGGTGACGGGAAAAATGCGTGATTTTGCGGTAGCCAAAAAGACTGGATTACCGATATCTTTCGCGACGGTCTCGATGACCAAGTTCACCCGCATCCATGGAAGGAAAGAGGGGACCTGTGGCGACCAACATTCATCCCACTGCCGTTGTCAGTCCATCCGCCGTGCTCGGAGATCGCGTGACGATCGGTCCTTTCACGATTGTGGAGGACGGCGTTCGGGTCGGCGATGACTGTGTACTCGCCGCGCGGGTGGTCGTCAAACGCGGCGTCGTGATGGGCCGAGACAACGAGGTGGGCGAAGGCGCTGTGCTCGGCGGAAAGCCCCAACACGCTAAAATCGGCAACGTCTATGGCGGTGTCGCGATCGGCGATAGCAATCGCTTTCGCGAGGCGGTCACGATCCACGCCGCCATGGACCCCGCGCGATCCACGCTCATCGGCAATCAGAATCTCCTTATGGTCAACGCTCATGTTGGCCACGACGCGGTCGTCAGCAACAACGCCATCATCGTCAACAATGTCCTGCTCGGCGGACACGCGATCGTCGAGGAACGCGCCTACCTAGGTGGCGCGGTCGCCGTTCACCAATTCTGCCGCATAGGCCGCTTCGCCATGATTGGCGGGCAAGCCCATATCGTCCAGGATGTCCCGCCTTTCGTCATGGTGGATGGCGGCACAAGCCGTGTTGTGGGCTTGAACCGAATCGGACTTCGCCGCAATGGCTTCTCGGACGACGAGATGCTCCAATTGAAGGCGGCCTACCGACTCATGTATCGCAGCGGACTGACGTGGACCGAAGTTATCGCCGCGTTGCAACAGGCTCACGTCGACGGACCGGCGTCGCTACTCGCCCCGTTCCTCGCGGCCGGCCGCCGTGGGTTTGTGCAGGAACGCCGGGTTCCCCGCACCGCCACCCTTCGAATGCCCGACCGATTGGAAAGCGACGAGTCCGATCAGTCTCTCAGGCGCGTTATCTAAGCCGTGCCGTGCCCTCAAAAACCCTTGGCTTTCGATGTCCAACTCGGGAACGGTTACGGACAAAGCTCTAAAGCTTCCACGACAGCCATAGCAGCAAACCAGAAAAGACAGCCAGAAATCCGAGCACCCAGACGGCGAATCGCAACGAGTGCTCCAGGATGTCTCGCCACTGCTCGAAGCGAGTCGCCCCGTAAACCAGGCTGACGGCGATCATGAGCGGCACTAAATGCCAAATCTGGGTCGCAGGAAAGATCGATCCGAGCAAGCTGTAAGCCATCGTTATCCCAGCCCTTCTCCCGTTGTTCGTGGCATCGTCGCGATAGATGGGCGACGCTACCTCGCGTCTCTTTCCCGCCTGCTTCCCGCTTATCCGCAGCTTATCTCCAGCTTACTTCCAGCTGATCTCCAGCTACTTGGCGGCCGTATTCGTCGCCGTTTCCGTTCGCTGTCGTGCCGCGTCGGTAATCGCTTTGGCCCGAATCGCGTGCGCAATGAACGGTCCTGAATAAGCGTCGAACACCGCGAGAATGTTGAGCAAACCGGCCACCATCGTGTAGAGCGTTCCCAGATCGAAGCGCCACGATAGATCGAGGTGCCAATCCGCTAAATGATCGTGATCGTTGGGGCGGACTGGCTGGCGTGGTGGAGCCAGAACATCGGCGATTAGCGGTTCTTTATCCCGCATCACCCGCCGACTTTGCACCAAGGCAGGCATCGCTGGCAGACCGACGCCAAGCTGGCAAACATACTGCCACCTGAAATCGGCGCGATTCCAGGACGCGTAGACGACGTGTCCGTTGCCGATCGCCAAGCCGTAAAAGTAGGTGCCCAGCACGCAAGCCGCGAACAAAACCGCCTTGCCATGCCGCCGCTGATACCAATGCCCAGCTCCGGGCACCAACCATGCTAACAACGCGGCCAACCCAGGGCTGCGGAGGACCACAGGCGGATCTTCGTCCACAAAATCGGTTTTCTCGCCGTCGGCCATCGCTCGTTCGCCGCAGTGAGCGGCCGCCTATCGGTCTTCGCCGCGTTTACGGAAACACGCCTCAATAGGCGCGACGGCGTATTGTAGCGAAAACTGAGCGTCGAAAGGGAGAGGCTCTTACTCGATGGCGGACAGCCCACCATTCGCATGATCGGCAGCCAGCGACTCACCGGCCAGAAGTTCTCCGTGCACGCATTCCAACAGATCTCCCGAGACGGCGCTCAAGCGTTCCAGTTCAGCGGCTTGCAAGCCTAGTTCCGCGATGCGGCGAACGACCCGAGGCATTCCACCCGACAACCGCCAAAGCATGTCGATGGCGTCCGGCTCCCAGGCCGTCGCGGGCGGGACCCGGCTGACGAACTCGCCAATCTCATCGACCGTCCACGGTTCCACCGCGATTCGCAGCCCCACGCGATCCTCCAACTCGGGACATTCACGCAGCCCATCCCTGCGGGTCGTGGCGACAACCAGCGTCAAACGACTTCCCGGCGACTCGGCCGCGTGAGCCAGTCTGCCAAGTAAGCTGGGCACTTCCGAGCCCGCTTTGTCTACGTGGTCGAACAGCAACAGCGTCCGCCATCCCATGACCTGGTGCTCGCGAAGCCGATCGCCAATTGCCTGCCATAGCTGATAACGCGCGTCATGCGCGGTGAGGCGTACGCTGAGCAATTCGGCGATTCCCAGCAGGGTTTCCCGGCCATCGCACCCGGTCACGTCCAAGTAGCCAACTTCGGTGTCTTCGCGGCGCGACTCCATGGCAAACCGCCGCAAAACCCAACTCTTGCCACAACCGGGTTCGCCGTGCATGTGTCCAATGGCATGGCCGCAAGCCTGCACGAACGCCAACCGGGCGAGGGCTTCAATTTGGCCCGCGCCGCGAAAAAAGCCGGAAAATGATGGGGCGTTTCGGTCATGGCCCATCTCCACGGGCGAGTGATCGCGTTTGACAGTGTCGTGGGCGGAGTCGCCTGAGTTGTTTCGCGGAAGATTATGTTGCGCCACGCGTCGTCTCCAATCGAGTCACCCTGTCATGACCGTGCCGACGGCACAGCGGTAGCCCAGACGTCGCCGCAGTGTCCAAGTCCATCGCCATCGACACAGTCGGTGGAATCGCTTCTTTTTGTGTTATCGGATAAATTCCCCGCTCCTGTTCATTCGTTCCCAATGAATTAGCGGCCCTTGCGCCGCTTAGATCGTCCATGGCGCCGCGTTTTTTTGTCGAACAACCCGTTACGGCGGACACGGTTGATCTCGTCGACGCCGAAGCTCACCATCTGTTACATGTGCTACGAGCCAAAACGGGTGACCACGTCACGTTGTTCGACGGCACGGGCCACGAGTTTCACGGCGAAGTTGGCCGCTTACGCCGTTCCTCCGTCGAAATCTTCGTACGATCGCAACAACTGGTCGACCGCGAATCACCCCGGCGACTGATTGTCGGCGTCGCCCTGCCAAAGGGCGATCGCCAACGCTGGCTGGTCGAGAAGCTGGTCGAAATGGGCGTGGCCGAATGCGTTCCGCTGGAAACGTCTCGCGGCGTCGCACAGCCTGAGGGTGGCACGCTGGAAAAGCTGCGTCGGGCCGTCATCGAAGCCTCCAAGCAGTGTGGCCGCAATCGCCTGATGACGATCTCCGCGCCGCTCGATTGGAACACCTTCGTCGCCACAGCCCCGGAAAATTCCATCCGCCGCGCCGCGCACCCGCCGACGCTCTGGCCCGCCGCTGTCCAAGACTTGGCGTCGGCCGAGCCAACCGGTAGCGCGGACCACGGCGAGTCGTTGGGCCAATTCATCGCGGCCGTGCGAGCCTCGGAGGCGGGAACGCCCGTGTTCACGGCGGTTGGCCCTGAAGGCGGATTCTCCGCCGATGAGATATCCGTCACGCTCCGAGCTGGTTGGCGCCTCGTCAGCCTGGGAAACCGCATCCTGCGGATCGAAACCGCCGCTCTCTCGCTGGCGACCGTAGTCGTTGCCGCCTGCGATTCACCCGAACCAACCGGCTCTTAGCACGAGCCGTTCGAGGGCCTTACCGCGAGCTTGCCTAAAGGCTGCACACAATCCCGAGCATGGGCTTACTGGGGTCCCAATTCGCAGACATCCAATTCGCGGACAAACGCTTGCCAGCGGTCCTGCAAACGCCGATAGGTCTCGTCGAGCGGAATAGCAGTCCAGCGATGGCCCGGACGTGAATCGACCAACCGCAATTGTTCCAGTTTGCGGATCGCGTCGCCAACTTCGAAATCGACTTCGGATCCGAGCAGCTTGGCCAGAAACGACTCGCACGCTTCATCCAATTGACGAGCCGTCCAGCCGTCAGGGCCCGCGTCGCGCCACAGCAGGAAGTAGGCCAGCATCACTTCCCGCATCTCCTGCTCTTCCGCCTCCGCCACGATCCGAAACAACGCGCCGGCGTTATTGTCGAGATTCCGGTAATACAGATTCTGAGTCAACTGGAGATGATACTTGTCTTTTGTCCGCAAATACCCCATCAGCGATTTCACGCCGTAGCCAAGCGTGCCGACAATCAGCCCAACCATGCCGGCGAAACCGTAGGCCCCCGCGAACGCGATGACGATCGCGCCGCGAATGATCTTGTATGCCGTGAGCGCTAATCCGCTAACGGTCGGCAGGAGGATGCGGCCGCGATCGATCCACGTCATTCGCACTTCGACGCCCGGCAACAGCATCTCGATGTCGTACTTGGGAATGTTTTTGAACAGCTTGATCCGCACGCCCGTATCCGGCGCGGCCGCCGCGATCGCCGCTTGGCCGTCCGCAGCGGTCAGCGACGCCTTGGCGCCGCGTCCCTTCTCAGCCTCGGGTCGAAAGCGAAAGACGATCGCTAACCGCTGGTAAACGGGAATCTCCACCGGCCGCTGGCGGTAAAGCGAGCGCCATGACCGACGCTGGCGATCGATCACGCCCTCGCCGCGAGCGTAAACTTCCAGCCGTTCGAACTCGGCGAAGTTCACTCGCAACCGCAACCCCCAATCGCTGGCCGCTTCCAAAGCCTCATTGATTTCCTCGCGATCCAATTTGCGGAAATTGGCTTGCAGCAGCAGCGACGCCAAGCGATCGCAGACCGCCGCCGCCGCCCGAGTCCGTTCGGCCGGATCGGACTCCGTGAGGCAGTGCGTATCGGAGTCAGGATCGAACGGAGCGTAGGTCTCGAGGATCCCGCGATACCGGCGATAGTGAACCAGATGATACGCCTCTTCGAGCAGTTGGCAGAGGCGGCGCAATCGCTCGGCGTCGGCGGGAGTCGTCGTTAAAT